>NZ_CEVIVC010000119.1:0-14924 GCF_982290645.1 Protofrankia sp. CiP1_Cm_nod4 | reverse complement strand
GGATCGGGGAGCGGGTAGATGGCGGGCTGGCCGCTGGTGAGGGCATGGGCGAGAGGAGAGCCGGCGGGGTAGGTGGTGGTACAGCCAAGAGGTGCGGTCGGGCCGCTGGGAAGGGCGGCGGCGTAGCCGATACAGCGCAGGGGGAACGGGGCGCTGAGCGGGCCAGGAACAGGTTCGCTGCCGTGGTAGACGGTGTCGAGGAGAGCGACGCTGATCTGGTCGGCGAAGCGGGGGACGGCGATGTCGGCGAGCTCCTGAGCGGTGCGGGTGAGCTCGAGGGTGCTGCCGATGGCTGTGGTGGCCTCGTTGAGCAGGGTCAGGCGTTGCTGGGCCCAGTACTGCTCGCTGATGTCGATGGCGGCGGTGAACGTGCCGTGGAGCCGGCCGGTGGGGTCGCGGACCGGAGAGGTGCGGACCGCCCAGGCGCGCTTGCGGGTCTCGCCCTGCGCGCGGCTGAAGCTCTCGTGGCGGGCCGGCCGGCCGGTGGCCATCACGTGGCGGAGGTGGTCCCAGGTTGCCTGGTGGGCGGGGTGGGGTAAGGCGTCCACCAGCCGGTGGCCGCGTAGGTCGGTGTCGGCGCTACCGATCATGCGGGCGGTTTCGGTGTTCAGCCGGCGGATCCGCATCTCGGTGTCAGTGATCGACAGACCGATCGGGGCCTGTGTGAACGCCCAGTCGATCAGGAGCCGGTCGTCCACCGGCGGCTCTCCCGCTTCCCGCGGTTCCCCTGGCTCCCGGGGGTCGCACGCCTGCCCGTTATGAGCGGCCGGGTAAGGCGCCTCGAGGGGCACGGGGCCGGCGTGGAGCGCGGCCACATACCACACGGTGACAGCCCCGGCGGCGTCCAGGAGAGGATGAGCGCGGACTCCCAGGGGGAGGATACGGCCATCACGGTGACAAACGGAGATGAGTCCTTGCCAGCTCCGCCCGTGCGTGACGGCGTGCCGGGCCGGCGCCGGCAGCGTGTCGGCGAGCAACGTCCCCACGGCTGTCCCGATGATCTCCGCCGGGGTGTAGCCCAGGAGCTGCTGTGCGCTCTCGCTCCAGCCTGTCACGATCCCGTGCGCGTCCAGCGCGGCTGTCACGCCGTCCCCCGCCAGGCGGCCGCCCGGACACCCCGCCAGCCGGTCGGCCGGTTGGTCATCGGACCAGTCAGCCGGTGTGTCCGTACACGGTCTGTCACCGTTCATCGGATCCCGCCTTCTCGTGAGGCCGGGGGCGAACCGGCATCGTCATACCCTACTTATCTTCTCTTCACCACCTTTTCATTTCCGTTTCCGGGTCTCCTTACCATCCTGGTCCGCGGGTGCGGGCACCCTTGATTCCGTGTGCTGGCCGGCATCATCGGCATGGTTCGGGCGCTTTCGCGCATCGCCCCGCAATACGGCGTTCGACGCTCACGTAATGTGCCCTTATCGCCACCGGGCAGCCGGCCGTTTTCGGAGGACATATCGGGATGCCCGGCGGCGAGGGCGGGCGGCGCTCACCGGAAGCCCGGCGGGGAGGCCGGCCGGGGATCCGTGCGGAAGGGGGATGCTGAGCGCCGGGGCACGGCCACCGTACGCCGCCGGTCATCACCGGCGGCGTACGGCCGGTCCAGATGGTCGTTCCGGGTCAGTTTCCGCTGGTATCGGCATAGCGGCGGGCGGCGGCCAGAGCCGCGCGGACCGCCGCCGCGCCGGCCGGTACCCCCGTCGCCGGGAACCCCTCCTGCCCGCTGCCCGGGCTCCGGTCGAAGTACAAGGCCGCATAGGCGGCTGTGTCGCGCTGGAAACGCCATCCCTCGGAGAGCGGGCCGGCATCGACGGCGTCGTAGCCGACCGCGTCCAGGAACGCGGTCACCGCCGCTTTCGCGCCCGCGTCGTCCCCGGCGATCGGCAGGGCGCTGCGGTCGGGTGCCCCGGCCGGCCGGGCCAGCGACAGCAGATGCCTGAAATAGATGTTGTTGAACGCTTTTACGACCTTGGACGTCGGCAGGTGGTTCTGGAGGAGTTCGCTGGTCGTGGTCGATTCGTCGTCAAGCTCGGGAATCTGCCCGTCCCGTTGCGGGTAGTAGTTGTCGGTGTCGATGACGGTCTTGTTGACGAGCGGTTCGACGGGCACGCTGCGGTAGGCCCGCAGCGGAATTGTCACGACCACCAGGTCCCCGGCTTCCCCGGCCTGGCCGGGGGTTGCGGCGCGGGCGTGCGGGCCCAGCTCGTCGACCAGCTCCTTCAGCGTCTCGGGCCCTCGTGAGTTGCTCAGGACCACGTCATATCCGGCCGTGACGGCCAGCCTGGCCACCGTGCTGCCGATGTTCCCGCTACCGATCAGTCCGATGGTTGTCATATCCGGCCCCAACCACCGGCTCTCCGGTCGATATTCCCGGGAACGGGGTGTCCCGGCGGTCCCTGGTTCGGCATCCGTTGCGGCGTAATCAGGACAAAAGTATGTGGTCGGGATGAAAGTCCTGAAAGCACCGCCGCTGACGCGGCCTCGTGGGCGGTGTGGGCGGTGCGGGCGGCAGCGCCGGGGAGGCGAGGAGGCACCGAGGACGGTAATCCGTCACGGCCGGAGCGGCACCGTGGTGGGCAGGGCATGACGCCGTCCGGCCGAACACGGCGGACGCGGTGATCCGCTGGTGGCCGGTTGCCCTGTCCCGTGCCCTGTCCCGGCCGGCACAACATGGGGAATCCGCTGTCCCGGCCGGGACGGTGCGGGTGGGAAATTATTACCGGCCGGTCCTGGGGGAGTTAGTTCGGGGCTCCGTTGGACAGTCCTTCGGAAACGGCGTTCCCGGCCTGGGAGAAGGCGCTGGAGAAGAGGCCTTCCACTACGCCGGAAATCGCGCCCAGGGCGTTGGAGCCGGCGCCGGCGGGAGAATCTCCGCCGGTGGCGGGATCCGTGCCGGTGGCAGGATCGGCGACGGTTACGGCGGTGTCGGTACCGGTGGGCAGGGCACTGGCGGGAGCGGTGCCCAGGAACACGGCGAAAAGCCCGGTGACAATGGCGACCACGGCACGCCGCAGGGTTCTGGCAGTCATTTTACTCCCAGCGGATACAGGTGACGGATGTTCCTCTTCAAAGGGTAGGCCGGCCGGCAGGGTATCGGAACCCGAAGGCCGCGCACTGTGGCGCCGGCTTCATCACAATGTTCCGCACGGCGCCCATGTACACGGAAGGAGTCAGGATGGCCCGGCCATTGGTCGGCCAGCCGGCCGGGTCGCCGGGCGGGAGAACCGCGTTTCTGGTGGCCGGCCGCGGTGAAAGGGCGGCCGGCGGTATTCCGTTCGCCCGTGCTTTCCGCCCGGGAAACGCCGGGGCCGGGGCCGGGCGCGGTGTGTCGACGGCCACGTTCGCCGGCTCGGCCGGCACGAAACGCCGGGGCCGGGCGCGGGCGGTGTGCCGTCAGCCGCGGCGACGGACGGTCATCGGCAGTCCGTCCCGGGGGCGCAGGGTCACCAGCGGCTCAGGTGTGATCTCCAGGCCCGGGACGGGCTCGAACGTCCAGTGGCGAGCGATCGTCGCGAGCGCGAGCACCCCCTCGGTCCGGGCGAAGCTGTTGCCGATGCACTGGTGCGGGCCGCCGCCGAAGGGGAAGTAGGCGTAGCGGGGCCGGTCGGGGTCGGCCCGGTCCCCGATCCAGCGCTCCGGGTCGAAGCGTTCCGGTTCCGGCCACCATTTCTCGTCGCGGTGGACGACCCACTGGCTCAGCAGCAGCGTCGACCCGGCGGGCAGCGGATAACCACCGACGACGCGGTCCTCCACCAGGTACCGGCTCATCGCCCACACGGGCGGGTAGAGCCGCATCGACTCGTTGAGCACCGCGTCGGTGAACGGCAGGCGGGGCAGGTCCGCGACCGTCGGACACCGGCCGGCCAGCACGCTGTCGAGTTCGGCGCGCAGCGCCGCGGCCACCTCGGGATGCCGGCCGAGGAGGTGAAAGGTCCAGGTCAGCGCGTTGGCGGTGGTCTCGTGGCCGGCGAGCATGATGGTCAGGGCCTCGTCCCGGACCTGGGTGTCGTCCATGCCGTCCCCGGTGTCGGCGTCACGGGCGGACAGCAGCAGCGACAGCAGGTCCTGCCCTTGCGCTCCCTCACGGCGGCGGCGTTCGATGAGGCCGTAGACGACCTGGTCGAGGGCCTGGCGAGAGCTGCGGCGACGCCGGGCCGAGGGCAGCGGCAGCCGTTCCAGCAGCTCGAAACCGGCGTGCAGGGCCTTGCGGGCGGCCACCGTGTTCTCGCTGATGGCGGCCCGGATCACGGCCACGATGTCGCTGTCGGTATCGGCGTCGAACAAGGTCTTCGTGACCATCGCCAGCGTCATTTCGATCATCTCGTCGTGGACGTCGAGACGCTGCCCGTCCCGCCAGCGCGCGGCCCGCGCGTCGGCGATCGCGGCGAACGTCTCGCCGTACTCGAAGATCCGCTGATGGTGGAACAGCGGCTGCATGAGCCGCCGCTGCCTGCGGTGCAGCTCACCGGAGCTGGTCAGCAGGCCCTGCCCGAGCACCATGGTGAGGGGCTGCACCGCGGTGCCACGGGAGCCGGGGCCACGGCGGACGAATCCCCGCCGGTAGGAGCGGTGCGACCCGACCAGCACGTCGGCGATCGCGTCCGGATCCGCCACCAGGAACGCCGAGAGCGGACGGGACGACAGCCGCACGACCGGGCCGTGGGTCTGGCGCAGGCGGACGAGGCCGGCGAGCGGATCGGCACGCAGCAGCTTCCTCGCCGCGCGCAGGCCGCCGGCCGATCCCGGAACAGTGCGCACGCGTACGGGCACGGGCCCTGGCGTGACGGCGGCAGGCGGGGTAACGGTCATCGCGGACCCTCCTCGGGAACACGGGCGGGGGCAGGGGGTGCTCGACCAAGCAGGACGACCGGCAGACTGATCTTCACGATAATCGCGATCTAGGCGGTGCGGCGGGAGACAACGGCCACGTCCGTCCGCCGGGACCCGTCCGCTCTGGCGGTTCGGCGGGTACTCGGCAGCCCGGGCGGGCGTCCGGCCGGGAACGCGCCGACGGCGCTGTCCCCACGCGCACCGGAGCAGCCGGCCGGCAGGTCCGGGGTGGTGCCCGCACGCCCGGACCGATCGATCGAACCGATCGATCGGGAGCCTGGTAACCGCCGGGCGTGATGGGCATCGGACAGGAGGAAGCATGCCGGCAGCGCCTGATACGTCAGATGCCTGATACGTCGGATATCTGATACGTCGGATATCTGACATGTCGCCCACGGCACATCACCGTGGAGGGCGTGAAAATCCCCGCGGCGGCGGAGACCGCCTCAGTGTTCCTGAGCCCCGGCCGGCCACGGTCGAAGATCTGTCGAATTCGGCCCAACCGGCGTACGGGTGTGACGGCCTCGCACGGCCGGCGCCACTGACAACGGGCTGCGGTGGCCACCGCTTCGAGCCGACCGGACCGGACGCGCGGACGGGGGGATGTCCCGTATCCCCGCGGACACGAGCTCGTGGCGCCATCGGATCAGGTCGAGGGAGCGGGTGGTGGTGAACACGGTGTGGTCCGGTCGCAGCAGCACGGCGTTGGCATGGTGGCGGGTCAGCCAACGGCCGAGCGCCCCGCTCGTGTCATGGATGAGCCTGACATCGTCCGAGGTCACCGGAAGAGGGGAACTCGGCGGGACGATGCCGACGTAACGGGTGCGCAGCCGGGCGAAGAAGGCCCGGGTGTCCTCGCCGATGCTGGTGGCCCAGCTGAAGGCGAAGATCCAGCCGGTGCAGCGGGCGAGGACGGCGAAGCCGTCTCCCAGCAGGTCGTCCAATGGGATCTCGACAGGTGCGCCGGTGGCGGCGGTGGTGCGGACCAGCGGCTGCGGGCACAGCCGTCCGGCGGGCTGCTGGCGGCCCGGCAACGGCCGCGACGCCGGTCGGACGAGCGGGCCGGGGCGCAGCGGCGGGCTCGCCGAGCGCTCCATCAGCCGTTGGAAGACGGGCAGCCCGGCGGCCTGGACGAACAGGGCCTGGCGCGCCGGGCCCACGACGGTTGTGCCGCTGGTCATCGTCCGGCCGAGCATGACCGCCATGCGGACCAGCTGGCGGGCATGTGGCCGGCGCTCGCTCTGGTAGCTGTCCAGAAGCCGCTCGTCGGCACGGCCGGCCAGGACGAGGCCGAGTTTCCAGGTGAGGTTCGCCGCGTCGCGGACGCCGGCGCACAGCCCCTGGCCGAGGAACGGTGGTGTCTGATGCGCGGCGTCACCGAGGAGGAACACCCGGCCGCGGCGCCAGCGCCGGGCGACGAGCGCGTGGAAGGTGTAGGCGGTCTGGCGTACGACGGTGAGCTGTCGTGGGTCGACGTCGCCGAGCCAGGGCGCGACGAGCTGGTGGATGACCTCGGTCCGGGACAGTTCGTGGGCGGATTCACCGGCCCGGATCTGGAACTCCCAGCGGTAGCGCCGTGAGCCGATCCGCATGTACGTGGCGGCGCGGTACCGGTCACAGACCTGGTGGATGCCGTCCCAGTTCGCCAGCGGCCGCTCGCTGCGCACGTCGACGACCAGCCAGGACTGGGTGAAACGCAGATCCTCCATGGTGGTGCCGACGGTTGCGCGGGTGCTGCCGTTCGCGCCGTCGCAGCCGAGGACGGCGTGGGTCCAGACCTGCTCGAGGCGACCGGAGACGTTGTCCCGGATCGTGACGCGCAGCGGGGCCGGGCCGTGGGTGTGCCCGGTCTCGACGGCGACGGCTTCGGCGCCGCATCGCAGCTCGACGTGCGGGAAACGGGTGAGTCCCCGGCGCAGCACCTCCTCCAGCATGGTCTGGTCGAACATGTTGGCCCCGGGATGGCCCTGCCCGCTGTCGACGGGGTCCCGCTGGAAGCGGGCGAACGGCCGGTGGTCGGCGTTCAGCAGCTGTAGGCCCAGCGCCGGTCTGGTGATGGCCCGTACGTCGTCGGCGAGACCGGCGGACTGCATGATCCGCAACGTTTCGTCGTCGAGATGCACGGCCCGGGGCAGCGGGTAGACGCCGTGGTGGCGCTCGACGACGAGGCAGGCGATGCCCTGCCGGCCGAGGAGATTGGCCGCTGTCGTACCGCTGGGCCCGGCGCCGATGATGACGACGGGAGTTTCTCGGGGGGTGGGCGACGGCATGCCGGGCATCCTTCAGGTGCTGCGGGGCGGGGACGTGCACCGGCCACGGCCGGTACGGCGCGGGAGACCGGGAGACCGGGACCGGGCGGGCGGCATCGCCGTGGCTGTGCCCGGCGCCGCGCCTCGTGTCGCGCGGAGTGCGGCGGACGTCCCAGCACCCCGCGTAGATCATCGGATGTCGGCGGGCCCGGGCAGCGGCGGAGCGGCGGAGTGGCGGCTGCCGGCGGCCTGGCCCGCACAGGCCACCGGCAGCCGCTGGTGGCCTGTGCGGTTGTCGGCGTTCTGCCAGTGGGTTTTCAGCAGGTGTCAGTGGGCTTTCAGCAGGGCGGCGAACAGCGTCAGGCCGGGGCCGAACCCGAGGGCGACCACTACTTTGCCCGGTGGGATCTCGCGGGTCTGCAGCAGCCGCTGGAGGATGATCAGGACGGTCGCGCTCGAGCAGTTGCCGTATTCGCGGAGGATATCGTAGGAAGGGGCGGTCGCTTCCTCGCTGAGCTGGAGCTGGTTCGCGACGACTCGCAGGATGCGCGCGCCGCCGGGGTGGATGGCCCAGCCGTCGACGTCGTCGAGGGTGTAGCCGTGTGTGCTCAGCAGCGTGGTGACGAGACCGGCGACATGGCGTTCGAGCACCTCCGGGACCTGGGGCGACAGCCGCATCCGGAAGCCGTGGTCGGTGACGAGCCAGCCCATGTAGTCACTGACGCTGCTGTCCGTGCTCGCCATCACGTCGACGATTTCGAGCTGGCTGGCAACGGCGCTGGCTGGGCGCTGCTCGGGCGCGACCACGACGGCCGACGCCCCGTCAGCGAACAGCGAGTGCGCGACGATCTGCTCGAAGTCCTCGATGGTGGGGCTGCCCGCGTGCAGGGTGGGTGATTTTGGCTGGGCGTGCAGGCTGGCGAGCTCGACGCAGAGCAGGAGCGCGGGCCTGCCGTGGACGGCGACGTATTCGGCGACGGTGCCGAGGCCTGGGACCGCGGCGTGGCAGCCCATGTGGCCGATGATGACGCGGCGCAGGTTCGCCGGCATGCCCAGTTCGTGGGAGAGCCGGATGTCCAGGCCCGGGGTCACGTAACCGGTGCAGGAGACGACGGCGAACAGGCCGAGGTCGGCGGGTGCGATGCCGGCCGAGGCGAGGGCGTCGGTGACGGCCTGGCGGCCGAGGGGGAGCGCTTCGGTGAGGTAGCGGCGCATCCGTTCGCCGGTGGTCCACTCGGTGCTGGGTTCCCTGCGCGGGTCGACGGCGTAGTGCCGGCTGACGATTCCGGACGAAGCCCATACTTTTTCGGCGAGCGGGTTGGCCGCGAAGTGCTCGCGGAAAGCCTCCCACAGGTCGTCCTGGCTGAGCCGCGGCGGGGTGGCCACGGCGGTGCCGACAATGTACGGCCGGGCGAGGCTGCGAACGGCAGGGGTGCCGGCGAGAAAAGTGGACGTACCCGGCAGGTCAATCTGCTCGGTCAGCGTCATCTGGTCCTTCCTTAGGTACGGAGCACATGGTCACGGCTTGCGAGCCGGTATCGGCCCGGCGGCGTGTCCGGAGCCGTCGCGGGCAGGGGCTGCCCAGCTCGCGGTGCCGGGGTTTCGCTTTCTTGCTTCCCGTACATCACTTCCGTGCCGTTCCTGGCCTGTGTCGTTGTGCCGCGATGACACAGGTTTCCGCTCGTCACGGCGTGGGTGTTCCGGATCGTCGGTCGACGCCCAGGATTTCCGGCGTTTCCCTCCTGTCGCCTTGCGATATGTTTCCGGGCCCGGGTGCGGTGGTCTGGAGGAACGGGCCGCCGCTGAATTCGGGTCCGTTGTGCGAGCCTCCCGGCCTCGGCCGCCGCTCCGCCCTTCGAAGCTGGTCCCTCGTACACAGTAACACGAATCAATTACTCTGTGTAACTGGGATTGGCGCTGTTCAGGAGGCGAGAACGGCCGCCGGGCCTCGGGCGGGTAGCGGAGCCCGGACTCGTGCCAGGACAGGTCGCGGCCGGCTGTCTCCGCCTGCTTTCGGGGCCTTCCGGACGTGAATGGTTCATACGGCTGGTTCTCGAACGGATCTCCTGAAGCCCGGTCATCGGCCGCCGGCGGCTTTCGGCCGGTGGTCAGTGGGCTTTCAGCAGGGCGGCGAACAGCGTCAGGCCGGGGCCGAACCCGAGGGCGACCACTACTTTGCCCGGTCGGATCTCGCGGGTCCGCAGCAGCCGCTGGAGAACCATCAGCACGGTGGGGCTGGCACAGTTGCCGTATTCGCGGAGGATGTCGTAGGAGGGGGCGGCCGCTTCCTCGCTGAGCTGGAGCCGGTCCGCGATGACCCGCAGGATGCGCGCGCCGCCGGGGTGGATGGCCCAGCCGTCGACGTCGTCGAGGGTGTGGCCGTGCGCGGAGAGGAGGCTGGTGACGAGGTCGGTGACGTGGCGTTCGAGCACCTCCGGGACCTGGGGCGACAGCCGCATCCGGAAGCCGTGGTCGGTGACGAGCAGGCCCATGTGGTCGCTGACGCTGCCATCGGTGAGGGCCGTGACGTCAAGGACTTCCAGATTCGCCGTGCCGCCTGCCGGAAATGTCCGTCCGGAAGGCGCGACCACCACGGCGGCGGCGCCGTCGGCGAACAATGAATGCGCGACGATCTGCTCGAGGTCGTCCCGTGTCGGGCTGCCCGCGTGCAGGGTGGGTGATTTTGGCTGGGCGTGCAGGCTGGCGAGCTCGACGCAGAGCAGGAGCGCGGGCCTGCCGTGGACGGCGACGTATTCGGCGACGGTGCCGAGGCCTGGGACCGCGGCGTGGCAGCCCATGTGGCCGATGATGACGCGGCGCAGGTTCGCCGGCATGCCCAGTTCGTGGGAGAGCCGGATGTCCAGCCCGGGGGTGACATGCCCGGTGGATGACGCGACGGCGAACAGGCCGAGGTCGGCGGGTGCGATGCCGGCCGAGGCGAGGGCGTCGGTGACGGCCTGGCGGCCGAGGGGGAGCGCTTCGGTGAGGTAGCGGCGCATCCGTTCGCCGGTGGTCCACTCGGTGCTGGGTTCCCTGCGCGGGTCGACGGCGTAGTGCCGGCTGACGATTCCGGACGAAGCCCATACTTTTTCGGCGAGCGGGTTGGCCGCGAAGTGGTCGCGGAAGAATTCCCACAGGTCGTCCTGGGCGACTCGTGGCGGGGTGGCCACGGCGGTGCCGACAAGGTACGGCCGGGTGCGGCCGCGAACGGTGGCGGTGTCAGCGAGAAGGGCGGCTCGGCTCGGTCGGCCAGCTCGCTCCGTCAGTGTTGTCATGTGGTCCTTTCTGGAGTGCGGAGCATTCGGTCGCTGCCAGGCGCCGGTCCCGGTCACGGTCGATGTCGGCCTGGCGTGTCTGTATACGGATAAATCGGTTTGTGGAGATTTCCGCCCGGTCGCCGCTGACTGATCGAATGCCATGTTCGCGGGCGCTCCCGCTCGGTGAACCGGGGATTTTCGGTCTCCGGCGGCGCAAAGGAGGCACGGTCACGTCGGGAGGCACGGTCACGTCGTCTTTGATCCCCGGTCATGCCACCTGGGGGCCCCGCTGCCCACCACGGTGCGGGAGACCGGCCGGATCGCCGGCCGCGTCGGCCTGCATCCGCTGGACGCGCCCCGATCGGCGGCCGCGCGCCGGCCGGCTGTCCTGGACACGCGGCAGCCGGCCGCCCAACGCTTCGTCCGTGGCCGGCGGTGTGCTCTCGTGGCCACCGCGGGAGTCCGCGGCCCGATTCGCCGGTTCCGGCCCGCTGCCCCCTGACCCCAGCGCATCTCCGCTCCTTGAACTGATAAGCGCCAAATCAACCGCTCACTGGATCCAATCTCTTACTCAGGGTAACAGTTGCTGACAACTTTACGCGATGGCTACTAGGAGTCGTGTTAGAACTACCTGGAGTGACTACCGAGTAATCAACGGCTGTCTTCCGGGTACCTTCCTGGAAGCTGTCGCCTATCTGACAGTGGACGGCGATGTCGCGTTCCCGTTGTGTCCGGGACTGTCCGCTCGGCAGGCTGCTACTCGCGGCATTTGTTCGGATGCGGGAAGAAGGTTCACGTCGGGCCCGGATGGATGCCCGTACGAGAAGGCTCGCCGCTCCGAGCCGTTGACGGTGCGCTGCGGGGCGGGGTGGTGCGAGGAGCCGGGCAGCCCGCCTCCGGACGCGGCTTTCAGCCGGGCTGGCCCTCTGATCGCGCGTCGTGGCGCTCCTGCGCGGCGCTGACCAGCCGGGCGTGGTCCCGAATCCAGATGAACAGGTGTTGGAGAGGCTGGGTCAGCCCCTCGCCGAGCGGGGTGAGGCTGTAGCTGACCCTGGGCGGGGACGAGGGCTCCACCGCGCGTTCGACCAGACCGTCCCGGACAAGGGTGCGCAGGGTCTGGGAGAGCATCTTCTCGCTGATTCCTTCGATCTTCGTCCGCAGCTCGTGGAACCGGAGCGGGCCGGTGGCCAGCCCGGTGAGGACCAGTACGCCCCAGCGGCTGGTGACATGGTCGAGCACCACGCGAGCGGGGCAGTCACTGCGGAACGCGTCGTCGGCCGCGTCGTCCGGGAGGCTCTCGGGGGGCTGCGGACGCACTGGCACGCCGCAAAGCATACTCGGGTATCGCTTCTTACTAAAAGTAAGCCCCTATACTCTGGTTACTGGAGGGGCGGTAGCGGGGGCCCGTGCCGGAGTCCTGGGATGGAGGCGCGATGAGTGGATCACGCGAGGTGGCGCTGGTCACCGGTGGAGGCCGTGGCATCGGCGCGGCGACAGCCCGTGAGCTGGGCCGTCGCGGCTACCATGTAGTGATCAATTTCCGGGGCAACGCCGATGCCGCCCGCGCGGTTGCCCTCGAGATCGAAGCCGTGGGGGCGACGGCCGAGTGCGTCCAGGCCGATGTCTGTGATCCTGCTCAGGTCGAGCGGATGGTCGACGGCGTCCTGGCTGACCGGGGCCACATCGACGTGCTGGTCTGCAACGCCAACACCGTCGCCCCACCGTTCGGCCCGCTCGCGTCCCTGGCGTGGAAGGACTTTATCGACAAGGTCAGCGGTGAGCTCGCCGGGGCCTTCTTCGTCACCCAGCGTGTACTGGCCGCGATGCGCCACCGTGGCGGCCGGATCGTGTACGTCTCCAGCAGCGCCGCCGACTATGTCGGGTCCGGCAGGCTCTCCCACTCGACGGCGAAGTCGGCGCTGAACACCTTCAGCCGCCATGTCGCCGCGGAAGCGGCGGCACACGGGGTCACGGTCAACACGGTCGCCCCGGGCGCGGTTCGCACCGAGGCGACCGCGGCGATCTTCACGCCCGAGCGCGAGAAGCATCTCGCAGCCCACTCGGTCCTGGGACGCGTGCTCGAGCCCGAGGACATCGCCGTGGTGATCGCGCAGACCGTTGACGCGGGTATGCGCGGCGTCACGGGAGCGCTGATCCGCGTCGACGCCGGCTTCGGCGTGCTGGTCGGCGGGCCGTCGTCCACCGCGTGACGTCCGCGGGAGCTGTCTTCCCGGAGAAGCCGGGCGCGGAAGCGTGCTTCGGGACGCGTTCTTCAGGCGGCCGAGCCGCCAGGTGGCCGGACAGTCTTCGCGCGGCCGCACGACAGGGTACGACCGGGCCTGTTCCGGCCACGGTCCCGCTTGTCCGCTCCGGGTGGTATCCGTCCGGCCGCCGTTTTCCGGTCACCCGGCCATTTCCCCGGTCACCGGAAGCATTTCTGGGCATTCCGCTCTGCTTTCCGGCCGGCTTGCCCGGCAGGCGCCGGGTCCCGGGCGTGCCCCGGTTCCGGCCGGAAACTTTCTCGGCACGCCTGGGATTATCCTGAGCCTGACCTCGATGTCGAGCGGAGAGGAACTTGATGGCCACACTCAACGAGGACGCCCGGAATCTGCTGAGCCGGCCGGTGCATGCCTGGGTGACCACCCTGCGTCCGGACGGGGCGCCGCACAGCACGGTCGTCTGGGTCGACGCGGACGGCGACGAGATCATTTTCAACACGGCGGTCGGCCGGGCCAAGGAACGGCACCTGCGTAAGGATCCACGGATCTCGATCGGTGTGCTCGACCCGGACGACGCCTACCACCTGGTCAGCGTCTCGGGGACGGCCCGTCTCGAGGCCGACGGCGCCGACGCCGTCATCGACCGGCTCGCGAAGAAGTATCTCGGCGTCGACAGCTATCCTTTCCGCCGGCCGGACGAACAGCGGATCACGGTCCGGGTGGAGCCACGGCACATCATCCACAACACCGGCCGATGACGGCCGCGGGCCGGGCGTACGGCTTCGACATCGTCCCCTAACTAACCGGCCGGGAGAGGCCTTTCGGATGTTTTCCGGACGCGCCGTCACGAACGCGTCCGGAAACATCTGCCCGGCGGGAAGTGAAATCCGGAAATTGGCCGGGCCCGGTGAACTGTTTTCCGGGGCCACCGGCCCGGCCCGTTCGGCCGCGGTGCGGCCGGCGCACGGATTCACGGCTGTTCAGGTGTGATTCCGGGGTGGGCCTGGCAGGGGCTGCGCCAACGGCCGGACGGCCTGCTGCCGGCCGCGCGTCGTCGGGCCATACGCCGCGGATGTCACGTGCCCTGGGATCACGTGCCCTGGGATCACGTGCCCTGGGGCCATGTGTCGCGGGGACGGCGCTCGCTCCGGAGGAACTTCGCGTGGCTGCTTTTAGTGATCATACGTTTGTTGTGCGTCAGGAAATGCCGGCCTGATGCTCGGGAAGGCGGCTGGTGCCCGGGAGAGGGGTGATGCCCGGGAGAGGGGTGACGGTTCGATTTGACACCCGAACCGGAAACCGTTTCCATTACGTGGTCGTCGTCCCCAGGATGGAGCCGTCCCACGTATGTCCCGGATTCGTTCGTCCGCAGGCGTCGTCAACGTCCACCGCGTTGTCGGTCTCGCGCTGCTCGCGCTGCTCGCCCTGTTCGTCGCCGGCTGTGGCTCCGGCGATGACGACGGGCCCGCGTCGGCGGCGCCGCCGGGCAAGCTGCGGGTGGTGGCGACGACCACCCAGGTCGCCGACTTCGTACGGGCGGTGGGCGGTGACCGGGTCCAGGTGACCCAGATTCTGCGGCCCAACGTCGACCCGCACGACTACGAGCCCTCACCGGCCGACGTCAAGGCGGTCGGCGAGGCCGACGTGCTGGTGGCCAACGGTGTCGGCCTGGAGAAGTGGCTCGACGAGACGATCTCCTCCGCGGGCTTCGAGGGCACCCGGGTCGACGCCAGCCAGGGTGTGAGGATCCGCCCGGGCAGCGATGAGGAGGAGAAGGACGGGGATCCGCACATCTGGCACAACCCGCTCAACGTCAAGATCATGACTGCCAACATCGAGCGGGCGTTCGCCGCCGCGGACCCGGCTGGGGCCGCCGCCTACCAGGCCAACCGTACCGCCTACGACGGCAGGCTCGACGCGCTCGACGCCGACATCAGGCGGCAGATCGACGCACTGCCTCCCGCCAGCCGCAAGCTGGTGACCAATCATGACGCGTTCGGCTATTACATCGACCGGTACCAGCTGACCTTCGTCGGGTCGATCATCCCGAGTTTCGACACGTCGGCGGAGCTGTCCGGCCGCGACATCAACAATCTTGTGGAGAAGATCAGAACTACCGGGGCCAGGGCGGTTTTCTCCGAGTCGTCGTTGCCGCCGAACACGGCTGAGACGATCGGCCGGGAGGCCGGCGTCAAGGTGGTGGCGGGTGAGGGCTCCCTGTACGGCGACACCCTCGGCCCGCAGGGCTCGGACGGTGCGACCTACCTGCGGATGGAGGAGCACAACACCAGGACAATCGTCGATGCGCTGCAATGATGCGTCGACACGGGCATTGGCAGGGGAGCTGACACGGGGCTGACATGGGGGTCTGGCAC
>NZ_CEVIVC010000118.1:0-15074 GCF_982290645.1 Protofrankia sp. CiP1_Cm_nod4 | reverse complement strand
ACCCAGCCCCACTCTCACAAAACAGCCCACACCTTTCCCACCCACCACCGAATGATCGGTAAGCCCACCGACCGGCCACTGAGGCGATGTAATCATGACGATGGCTGCGAATATCACCGGTCAGCTCCGGTGCGCGAACGTCGCCTGCGCGCGTTCAAACCGGTGTTCGGTCGTGCGGGAAGTGCCGACGGCGGCGGCCGCGGTGGCCAGAATGAGCGCGGCGAGTACGAGGACCAGGGCAGGCTGCGGTTTCGGAGGCGGCTCCCGTAGTGCCCGTGCCCGATGGGCGAGGTCGGTATGCACGGCGCCGAGCGCCGCGGTCGGCATGGCCGCTGTGCCCGCGCGGGCGAGGCCGGCGCGGGCCAGCGCGCGGACGGCAACAGCGCGGTTGTCGGTGGTCGCGGCGGCGTCTTCGTCGGCCCAGCGTTCGACGGCGAGGCGGACGGTGGCGGCAGGTGCCCGCAGGAGCGGGTTGGCGGCGGCGGCGAGGTCGGCGAGCTGGGTGTAGGCGTGGTGGCGGTGGCGGAGGTGGGAGTGTTCGTGGGCGAGCAGAACGCGGCGTTCGTCGGCGGGTAGCGCGCGCAGCATCGCGGTGGACACCACGATGCGGCCGGTGAGTCCGGGCAGGGTGTAGGCGTCGGGGCGGTCGTCGTCGACGATGACCAGACCGGTGGGGGCGGGTCCGAGCCGGCGGCAGGTGAGTTCCGCGGCGGCCAGGTCCTTGCCGACACCGACCGCCCGGCGGGTGGCGGCGGCGAGCAGCCCGATGACGATGGCGGCGGGCAGCAGCCCGGCCGGGGCCGGCAGCGGGTCGTGCCCGCGCACCACGGTGGTCGACCAGTGTCCGACCGCGGCGAGCGGGGGCAGTGGGGCGAGCAGGGTGAAGGCGACGACCGCCAGGATGAAACCGGTGGCCAGCGCGGTCACCAGGCAGGCGGTGGTGAGTAGCCGGGTGGCGGCGGCGGGCGGCAGCCGCCGGCCGAGCCAGCCGCCGCCGACGGCCAGCAGCAGGCTCGTGGCGAACGGGACGAGCGCGACGGCCGTCATCGCCGAGGCCCGCCGTCCGCGCTGTCGACGTCGGCGGCCGGCTGGTGGGCTGCGAGGAGGCCGACGAGGAGCTGTTCGTCCTCCGGACTCAGGTCCGCGACGAAACGGGCCAGCGTCTCGGCCCGCTGTGCGCCGGCGCCCAGCACCCGGATCATCTGCCGGGCGATGAGCGCGGCGTCGAGAGTGTCCGGGTCGGCGGCCGGGGCATAGGCGAAAGAACGCCCGGCGGGCGCCCGGGTCAGGGCACCCTTGTCGTGCAGGCGGGCGAGGGTCGTCATCACCGTGGTGTAGGCCAGGGGCACGCCGAGTTCGGCGAGTGTCTCGGCCGGGGTGAGGGGCCGGCCGGCCGCCGCGATCGCGGCAAGTATCTCCCGTTCGAGTGCTCCCGGTTCGCGCCTGGGTCTCCGCGCCACTCTCGCCCTCCTCGCTACTACTAGATTGATAGTACAAGGAGTCTGACAGTCGAGCGTGACGTGCGAAGGCTCCATGGCAGCCTTCGAGGTACCAGCCTTTTCAGCGGTCCCGACGCCGCCGCCCGCCACCTCCATCGAGGGTCTACTATTCACCGAGTAGTAGACATGTGGATGTTCGACTGGAGGACGTATGGCGGTCGGTGTCCCGGCGGTGGAGGCTTCCGGGCTGGTCAAACGTTTCGGTGGTCTCATCGCGGTGGATCATGTTGATCTGCGGGTGGATGTCGGGGAGGTGTACGGGATCCTCGGCCCGAACGGCGCCGGGAAGACGACGTTCCTGCGGATGCTGTTCGGGCTGATCCGTCCGGACGCCGGGACGTTGCGGGTGTTCGGCCGGACCTGGGGGGATGCCGGCCCGTCGATGTTGGACGGGGTCGCCGGGTTCATCGAGAGTCCGCGGTTCTACCCCTACCTGTCCGGCCGGCGGAACCTGAACCTGCTGGCCGGCCTGGACCGCGGCGGGGCGGACAGCCGGATCGACGAGGTGCTCGACGTCGTCGACCTCGCCAGACGGGCGGGTGACAAGGTCGGGGGCTACTCGTTCGGGATGCGCCAGCGCCTCGGGGTCGCCGCGTCGCTGCTGCGCGACCCGCGGCTGCTCGTGCTCGACGAGCCGGCGAACGGCCTGGACCCCGCTGGCATCCGGGACATGCGCGCCCTGGTCAAACGGCTTGCCGCCGGGGGGCTGACCGTGCTGCTGAGCAGCCACAACATGGACGAGGTCGAGGAGATCTGCGACAACGTCACCATCATGCGCACCGGCCGGGTGGTCTACCACGGCTCGATCGACCAGCTGCGCGCCCAGGCCCCCGACCCGTCCCATCGGCTGATGACCAGCGACGACGAGCAGGCGCTGCGCCTGGCCGCCGGCCATCGGGCAGTGGCCGTCTCCGTCCATCCCGACGGCGGCCTGGCGCTGCGCGCCCAGGCCGCCGACGCGGACGCCTACATCATCGCCCTCGGCCGGTCCAACCTGGCGGTCCGCGCCCTTCACCTGGAGATCGCGCCGCTGGAGTCGCTGTTCTTCATGCTCACCGAAACCGACCCGGAGGCCGGTTTCGGTGAGCCCGCCCAGACCCAGCCGGACACCCTCACCGGAGTGACCTCGTGACCACCCCAGCCACCACCGCCACAGCCCCGGTACCGCCCGCGACGGCCTGCCCCCGGCCGGTCGGCCGTGGCCGGGTGGTCACCGCCTACCGGTGGGAGATCACGAAACTCGCCGCGCAGGCCCGCACCCGCGCCACGCTCGCCGTCTGCCTCGTCGCGCCGTTCGTGTTCGTGGTGCTGCTCGACCGACAGGACCGCCTGCCGAAGGACACCCTGTACGGCCGGTGGGTGCACGCCAGCGGCTTCGCGACCCCGCTGCTCGTTCTCGGGTTCGCCGCCCAATGGGTGTTCCCGCTGCTCACCAGCCTCGTCGCCGGCGACATCTTCGCCAGCGAGGACCAGCACGGCACCTGGAAGACGATCCTCACCCGCTCCCACAGCCGCACCCAGATCTTCTGGGCCAAGGCGCTCGCCGCGGCCACCTTCGCGGTGCTCCTCCTCGCCGTCCTCGCGCTGAGCTGCCTGGCCGCCGGGGTGCTCCTCGTCGGCCACCAGCCGCTGGAGAGCCTGTCGGGCACCCTGCTGCCGTCGGGACGCACCGCCGGGCTGGTCCTCGCCGCCTGGGCGAGCACGCTGCCGCCCCTGCTCGGCTTCACCGCGTTGGGGATCATGCTGTCGGTGCTGACCCGCAGCAGCCCCGCCGGGATCGTCGGACCGATCATCCTCGGTCTGCTCATGCAGCTCTACGCCTTCCTCAACGGTGCCGACACGATCCGTCACCTGCTGCTGGTCACCCCGTTCGACGCCTGGCACGGCCTGCTCGCCGCGCACCCTTACTACGGCCCGCTCCGCGACGGCACGCTCGTCAGCGTCGGCTACATCCTCATCTGCCTGGCCATCGCCTACACGGCGCTGCGCCGCCGCGACATCACCGGAGGCTGACCCGCCATGCCCCGTCCCACCTCCAACCGGCTGATCCGCGCGGCCGTCGCCGTCGGCGCCGTCACCGCGCTGACCGCCGCCCTCGCCGGCTGCGCCACCGACGTCACCCGGCCCCGCGTCGAAGCCTCGGTCGGCCCCGTCTTCACCAACCTCTACGTCCAGCAGCAGGCCCTGCTCGGCCGCCCCGGGCTCACCCCCGCCGCCGTCGCCGCCAAACCCGACTGCCACCGAAGCACCCCCGGATCGCACGACAGGGGCGCTGGCAGCGACTGGATCTGCCAGGTCGGCTGGACCGACGCGGCCGGCAGGGCCCAAAACGGCAAGTTCGAACTCCAGGTCCGCTCCAACGGCTGCTACCAGGCCGGCGGCCCCACCAAAATCGTCGGCCCGGTCATGATCCAGACCTCCACCGGTAAAAATGTGATCAACCCGGTGTTCGAGTTCGACGGCTGCTTCGACACCACATGAACGCCACACGAGGCGGCAAACCCGGGCGGCCCGGCGCCCGTCCGGGAGCGCCTGTGACAACTCAGCGGCGGGCGGGCGAGCCACTCCGACGAGCGGAGACGCGGTCGTGCATGAACTGACGTACCCGCAAGCGGGCGTCATCGGACTCCTGCAAGGAATCACCGAGCTGTTCCCGGTCTCCAGCCTGGGCCGCTCGGTGCTGGTACCCGCGCTGATCGGCGGTTCCTGGCAGCACCTGGTGACCGAGAACGCATCGGGCAACAGCGAGGGCTTGCCCTACCTGGCGTTCGTCGTCGGGCTGCACGTGGCCACCGCCGCCCTACTGATCTTTTTCCGGTCCGACCGGGCCCACATCATCCGGGCCTTCCTCACTCCACCGGCCCGGTCTCGATGAGCACGGCTACGGCGACTGCGGTTACGGGAGCTGCCGGAAAATAACTCCGGTTGCTGATGTCGGTCTTGTTGCGGGGCTGACAGCAGCCTCTCTCGATCGAGAACCGCAGTTATTGATCGACGGATCCTAAGAACCCAGAGCCCCAGATCGCCACACGGCTACACGGCCACACGGCCACACGGCCACACGGCCACACGGCCTTCACCTTTTGGATCATCATCAGATGATCCAAAAGCCCCGGACGGCGGCCCGCCCAAGAGCCAGGGGTCCCCAAATAGTCGCGAAAGCGACTATTTGGGGGAGGCCCCTCAGTCGCCGGCGAAGCGGCGGAGGCGTTCGACCTGCAGGATGGTGACGGTCTGGCCCTCGGCGAGGATCCAGTTGCGCTTCTCGAACTCTCGCAGGGCCTGGTTGACCGACTGGCGTGAGCCACCCAGCAGGGAGGCGATCTCGGTCTGGGTCAGGCCCAGTTCGATCAGCGGGCGCCCGGACTCCCGCATCCGCATCAACAGCAGCTTGGCGACGCGCCGAGGCAGGTCGAGGAAGACCAGGTCGGCGTTTGCCCCGGTCAGCCGGCGGACGTGGGCCACCAGCGCCCGGATGAGCTGTTCGGCGACGGCCGGGCGCTCCCGGACCAGCTCCCACACGGCGGCCCGGTCGAGGACGACGGCCTCGCTGGGCTCCAGCGCCTCGACGCTGGCCGAGCGCGGGCCGGCCTCGACGATGTTGAGCTCGCCGAGGGTGTCGCCGGGGCCGGCGATGTTCAGGACGTGGTCACGGCCGTCGTCGGCGGTCGTGAGTATTTTCAGGCGGCCGGAGGCCACTACGAGCAACGTGTCAGCTGGATCACCTTCAGTAAGCACAACCTGGCCGCGGCGGTATCGGCGCACGACGGAGCGTGCGGCGAGACGCGCCAGAGCCGGCTCGTCCAGTTCCTTCAGCAATGTGGTCGCCCGCAGCAGCGCGACTACCTCTTCCTCCTGCACACCGTGACCGTAGCGCCAATGTCGGGAAATGTGGGCGCCTGGTGCCCCCCTTGTGCAGTGATGTGCGTCGATGGAGCAAAAAACGGCGCAGAAGGAACAGTTGACCAAACAGATGAACAGCGGTTCCTAAACGGATGCACGCTGGACGCTCCAGCAACGCACTACATCGCGCATGGACAACACGCCGGCCACGTCACCCCGATCGCAGACGATCAGATGCCGGAACCCGCCACGCAGCATCACGCCGGCAGCCTCCGACAACGACCAGCCGGGATCGGCGAACACGACGTCCCGGGCGACATGATCTCCGACCAGTTCGGCATCCGGGTTCTGACCGGCCGCCACCGACGTCAGAACATCGCGTTCGGTCAGGATGGTGTACCCCTCGCCGTCGACGTCCCGCACAATGGCCGCGCCCACCTTCCGGGCTGCCATCAGCCGCGCCGCCTGACGCAGGGTGTGGTTCGGGCCGATCATGAGTACCGGACTGGTCATCCCGTCGGAAACCCGCATCACGCCTCTCCCCAGGGCTTGTGCACTTGTGAAAAAGAGCCTGACAGGAGAGAGTAGGCGCGGAATGGTCCGTTGACCAGACCGTCACCGCGAACAACGGTCCGTGGACGGAACATGGTGCAACATGGGCGGAACCCGGACGGACGGGAGCGGACTCCTCCGGTGGGTCGTCGGTCGTCCAGGCGCTGGCCCGCGCGACCGGCGGCCCACCGGGGGATGCCTGCGGAGCTCAGGACTCCTGGACGAGCTCGTTCCAGTTCTTGTAACGGTCGATCTCCCCGCGGGTCGCCTGGTGGAACAGCTCGAGCAGTTCGCGGGTGATCGGGCCAGGGCGGCCCGTCCCGACCGGACGGTCGTCGATCTCGACGATCGGCACCATCTCGGCCGCGGTCCCGGTGAAGAACGCCTCGTCCGCCAGGTACAGGTCGGTGCGGACGATGTGCTGCTCGCGGACCTCGTACCCCTGGTCCGCGGCGATCTGCATGATGGACGCCCGGGTGATGCCGCCGAGCGGCCCGTCGCTGAGCGGCGGGGTGATCAGCCTGCCCTCCGAGACGATGAAGACGTTCTCGCCCGACCCGTCGGCGACGTTCCCGTTGGGGCTGGTCAGGATGGCCTCGTCGTAACCGGCCTTGAGCGCGGCGACCTTGGCCAGCGACGAGTTGAGGTACTGCCCGGACGCCTTGGCCGCCGGCGGAATGATGTTGTTGTCGTTGCGGCGCCAGGTGGACACGGTGGCCCGGCAGCCGTTCTGCTCCGCGTCGGCGCCGAGGTAGGAGCCCCAGGGCCAGACCGCGACCATCACCTCGACCGAGGAGGGCAGCGGGTTGAGGCCCATCTCCCCGTACCCGAGGTAGATCAGCGGCCGGATGTAGCAGGCGTCGACCTTGTTGACCGCGACCGTCTCCTTGACGGCGGCGATGAGCTCGTCCTGCGTGAACGACGGCTCCATCATGTAGATCTTGGCGCTGCGGTACAGCCGCGCGATGTGGTCGGTCAGCCGGAACACGGCGCTGCCGCGGGCGGTGGGGTAGGCGCGGATGCCCTCGAAGACACCCCAGCCGTAGTGCAGCGTCGGGTTGAGCACGTGGATGCGGGCGTCGTCCCAGTCGACGAACCGGCCGCTCATCCAGATCTTCGATGTCGGTGTGATGGACACAGGTGACTCCAGGCGTATGCGACGAAGCGGGTGGGCGAGTGACGATCGTGCCGATCTTCGCCGTGGTCAGGCCCCGTCGGCTGCCGTCGTACCGGATCTACGGCCCTTCAGAGAATAGCGTTTCTCCGGCCACCCGCATCGACTCGCGCACGGACAACCACCTTCTGAGCAGGAACGACGACAGAAAGTATCAGACCGGTCGCGCGACCGCGCACGACAGGCCCGCCTGCCGGAGCGACCGGCTCAGCCGGCCCGGACAGCCCGGCCGGCCCGGACAGCTCAGCCGGCGACCCGCGCCGCCAGGTCCTCCCCGACCTCCCGCGTGGAGATCTGGTCGTGTGGGTAGCCGCCACGCGGCCGGGAACGGTCGGCCAGGGAGGCTGCGACCGCCGCCTCCACCCGGGCGGCCTCCTGAGTCCGGCCCAGATGCGCCAGCAGCATCGCGACCGACAGCACGGTGGCGGTCGGGTCGGCGATCCCCTGCCCGGCGATGTCCGGCGCGCTGCCGTGCACCGGCTCGAACATGCTCGGGTTCTTCCCGGACGGGTCGAGGTTGCCGCTGGCGGCCCGGCCGATACCGCCGGTGATCGCCGCGCCGATGTCGGTGAGGATGTCCCCGAACATGTTGTCGGTCACGACCACGTCGAAACGCCCCGGGTCCGTGACGAAGAACATCGACGCCGCGTCCACGTGCTGGTAGTCGACCTGGACGTCGCCGAACTCGGGGGCGGCCTCGGCGACCGTGCGCAGCCAGAGGTCCCCGGCGTTGGTCAGGACGTTGGTCTTGTGGACGAGGGTGAGCCGCCGCCGGGGGCGCGCCTGCGCCCGGCGGAACGCGTCCCGTACGACGCGCTCGACGCCGAAGCGGGTGTTGAGGCTCTCCTCGGTGGCCACCTCGTACGGGGTGCCGCGGCGCAGGGTGCCGCCGGCGCCCGCGTACGGGCCCTCGGTGCCCTCCCGTACCACGACCATGTCGATGGTGTGCCTGCCGGCCAGCGGCGTGGCCACGCCCGGGTAGAGCCGCACCGGGCGCAGGTTGACGTGGTGGTCGAGCTCGAAGCGCAGCCGCAGCAGCAGCCCGCGTTCGAGGATGCCGCTGGGGACCCCGGGGTCGCCGACCGCGCCGAGCAGGATCGCGTCGTGCTCGCGCAGCTCGTCGAGCACCGAGTCCGGCAGGGTCTCGCCGGTGGCGTACCAGCGGCGCGCGCCCAGGTCGTAGTCGGTGGTCTCCACCTTGGGCTCGATGACGCGCAGGACGCGCAGGCCCTCCGCGACGACCTCTGGCCCGATACCGTCCCCACCGATGACCGCAAGCCTCATGAACGCGACTGTAATCCGTCACCGCCCACTCGCGGCGCCCACCCCTGCCCGGGGGCGTGGCGGGTCTTCCCGCGGGCCTCGGTGAAGATTTTTCCGTGTGCTTCCCGCGGACACGCCCGGGAACCGCCCGGGACGGACACGGGGTGCGCGACACGCACGATGAATCGCCGATGGTGACAAAGGTCCCCGCAGGTCCTCACGTACAGTGCACCGACCACATACCACAACGGCCTCGGCAAGCAGCTTCGTAACCGGCTGGAGGCGAGCGGGCATCTCCCCCGGTCGGGCACGCGTGGCATGCGACGACACAAGGGAGTGTACGACGCATGATCGTTGAAACGACGTCACCACCGGTCCGCTCCGCCACCCACCACACGTCCGGTCCCGTCCAGGCGACCGGCCCCGCGGACGAGTGGTCCGCCGCGCTGCGCGACGCGCTGGCCGACCCGGGGCAGCCACGCATCGTCTTCCAGCCGATCGTCGATCTCCAGCGTGGCATCATCGCCGGGTACGAGGCGCTGGCGCGTTTCGGGTCGGCCGCGGCGCCCTCGCCCGACCTGTGGTTCGCCGCCGCCGAGCGCGCCGGGGTCGCCGCCCGCTTCGAGGCCAGGGTGCTGCGCGCGGCGCTGGCGGCCCGCGAACGGCTGCCACCCGACTGCTTCCTCAGCGTCAACGTCATGCCGAACCTGCTGACCACCACGGAGGTGGCCGCGGTCTGGGCCGACGCCGACCTCAGCCGGCTCGTCCTGGAGTTCAACGAGACGGTCAGCGTCGAGCGGACCCCCGGGCTGGCCGCCACCGTCCAGGCGCTGCGCGAGCGCGGCGGCCGCATCGCCATGGACGACGTCGGGTCCGGCTACGCGGGGCTGCGCCAGATCGCCAGGGTCCATCCCGACCTGGTCAAACTCGACCGGGAGCTGGTCGCCAGCGCCGACGGCGACCAGGTGCTGCGGACGCTGACCGAGCTGGTCAACGTCTTCGCCAGCAGGCTGGACGCCTGGGTGATCGCCGAGGGCATCGAACGCGACGAGGAACTGGCCGTGCTCGTCGGGCTCGGCGTCCCGCTCGGGCAGGGCTGGTACCTCGGCCGCCCCGCGCAGAGCTGGCAACGTCTCGACCCCGCGATCTCCCGGCGGATCCGGCTGCTCGCCCAGCGGACCGGGCGCGGCGAGGGGGTGGGCAGCCTGCTCGAGCAGGTACGGATCTCCGTCGGGGACGGCCGGGCGCAGCGCCGGGGCACCTCGGCGCCGGCGGCCTGGTGGCCCGGCACGCCGGCACCGCCACATCCCAGCGGTGGCGCACATCCGGGCGGTGGCGGCAGCGGCGCGGTCGTCGTCGTGAACCGGCACCACCAGCCGGTGGCGCTGCAGCTGCCCGTCTCCCCCGGCGCCGCCGCGGCCCGGCGGGTGCCGGCCAGCATGGTCGCCCGGCCCGACGAACACATCGTGGACGTGGCGCGCCGGGCGATGGGCCGCGTGCCAGCGCTGCGGTTCGACCCGGTCGTGGTGGTCACCGAGCTGGGCCGGCCGGTCGGCCTGGTCCGCATCGAACGGCTGATGCTCCGGCTGGCGGAGATGTCCGGCGGACGCCCGCGGCCACGGGAGCACGAGCGTCCACGGCCACGCGGACAGGCCCTGGAGCGGGCGGCCCCGGACCGGATCGCGGTGGAGCGGGCGGCGGCGCGCCCGGCTCCCGGGCCCGGCCTCGGGAGCGCGGCCCCAGGCCCCGAAGGCACCCCGGGCACCCGACGGCGGTGAGGCCCGGGATGCCCGGGCCTCACCGCCGGAGAGCTTCGGACGGCCGGGGCCCTCAGGTACCCGCGGCGGCCTGGATGCCCGGGACGATCGGCTGCTCCCGCGCGGCCCGGTTGACCGCGCTCACCACCGCGCGCAGGGACGCGGTGACGATGTTCGGGTCGATCCCCACGCCCCAGAACACCCTGTCCCCCACCGCGACCTCGAGGTAGGCCGCGGCCCGCGCGTCCGCGCCCGAGCCCAGGGCGTGCTCGTGGTAGTCGAGGACGCGTACCTCGACGTCCCGGGTGCGCAGCGCGGCGACGAACGCGTCGATCGGCCCGTTGCCGGTGCCGCTGATGACCTCCTCACCGCCGTGGATGCGCACCGAGACCCGGACCTCGTCGCGTTCCCCGTGCGCGGCGGTGGTCCGGGAGCCGAGCAGCTCCAGCGGGGCGTCGGAGGCGGCGGCGGTCAGGAAGTACTCCCGGGAGAAGATCTCCCACAGCTCCTCGCCGGTCACCTCGCCACCGATGTCGTCGGTGTGGCGCTGCACGGCGTGGGAGAACTCGATCTGCAGCCGGCGGGGCAGGTCCAGGGAGTGCTCCGCCTTCAGCAGGTAGGCGACGCCGCCCTTGCCCGACTGGCTGTTCACCCGGATCACGGCCTCGTAGGAGCGGCCGACGTCTTTGGGGTCGATGGGCAGGTAGGGCACCTCCCACAGCCGCTGCCCGGTCCGTTCCATCGCCTCGAAGCCCTTCTTGATGGCGTCCTGGTGGGAGCCGGAGAAGGCGGTGTAGACGAGGTCGCCGCCGTAGGGGTGCCGGGGGTGCACCGGGAGCTGGTTGCAGTGCTCCACGGTCCGGCGGATCTCGTCGATGTCGCCGAAGTCGATCTCCGGGTCGATGCCCTGGGAGAACAGGTTCATCCCCAGGGTGACCAGGCAGACGTTGCCGGTGCGCTCGCCGTTGCCGAACAGGCATCCCTCGACCCGGTCGGCGCCCGCCAGCACCCCGAGCTCCGCGGCGGCCACGGCACAGCCGCGGTCGTTGTGCGGGTGCAGGGAGAGCACGACCGCGTCCCGCCGGGTCAGGCTGCGTGACATCCACTCGATCTGGTCGGCGTAGACGTTGGGCGTGGACATCTCCACGGTCGCCGGCAGGTTCAGCACGACCGGCCGGTCCGCGGTGGGCTGCCAGACGTCCATGACCGCCTCGCAGACCTCCAGGGCGTAGCCCAGCTCGGTCCCGGTGAACGACTCCGGGCTGTACTGCCAGCGGACGTCGGTGCCCGCCAGCAGCTTCTCCGCGTACCGGGCGCACCACTGCGCGCCCTGGACGGCGATGTCGGTGACGCCGGCCCGGTCGAGCCCGAACACCACCCGGCGCTGCAGCGTCGACGTCGAGTTGTACAGGTGCACCAGCGCGTTCGGCGCGCCGACGAGCGCGCGGACCGTGCGTTCGATCAGCTCCTCCCGGGCCTGGGTGAGCACCTGGATGGTGACGTCGTCGGGGATGTGCCCGCCCTCGACGAGCTGCCGGATGAAGTCGAAGTCCGTCTGGCTGGCGGCGGGGAAGCCGACCTCGATCTCCTTGTAGCCCATCCGCACCAGCAGCTGGAACATCTGCGTCTTGCGCGCCGGGGTCATCGGGTCGATCAGCGCCTGGTTGCCGTCGCGCAGGTCCACGCTGCACCACCGGGGCGCGCGGGTGATCGTCCGGTTCGGCCAGGCCCGGTCGGGGAGGTCGACCGGGACGAACGGCCGGTACTTGTCGACGGGCATGCCGGAAGGCTGCTGTACGCCGGGAAACTGCCGTGGGGTGGTCACCGCTTCTACCGCTCCTGCTTCGGGAGAGAACCTGTGGCGGCCAGCGCGCACCAACAACCCCCGCGACGAGGAAGCCGGCCTGTCTCAGGCCTCGCCGCGGCAACTAAGAAGCAGAAGCGTGCGCATACTGCGGCGAGCTTACTACCCGACGGCTCACGGCGTCCGCCACACCGCCCGGCAAAGCCGTCCGCCGCGCTGCCCGAGGTGCGCTATCTGACAGGCGCTATCTGACAGGCGCTGCCCGACGGGCACCGCCCGACGGGCCGGCGAGATCAGGTCGGCAGGCCCACGGCCGGCGCCGGGCCGACCCGCGGCCGTAGATCGTCGGCGCGCACGGTACACACCAGCGCGTGGGTGCCGGCCTGCCAGGCGCTCTCCTCCGGGTAGATCGAGGCGATCCTCAGGCCGGGGACGCCACCGGCGTCGCCGAAGAGGGCGCGCGCGGCCGCCACACAGTCCCTCGCGGTGGCGGCGTCCAGCGCCGGGCGGCCCGGCCAGCCGGGGAAGGGCGCGGCCAGGTCGACCACCCCCGTCACCTGGTCGAGGTGCGGCTGGTCGCAGCCCACCTTGGCGGGGGTGGCCTCGCGTGCCGAATCCGGCGCCCACAGCAGGCAGTCCCCCGGCCGTAGCCCGCTGAGCAGGGTGGGCTCGAGCACGAACCGCTGCGCCCGGGCGGAGAGCACGGCCGGGCTCGTCGCCGGCGGGCCGGCGGCCGCCGGCGGGCCGCCGGGAGCGGGCTCGTGCATCCGGACCGGGGTGCCGGCCGAGGGCGCCGGGGCGGACACCACCGCCGTGCGCGGGTTGTTACGGAGCAGGAAGAGACCAAGGCCCGCCATCCCGGCGAGCAGGGTCAGGAACGCCACCAGCCGGGTGGTGCGACGGCGGCGCGGGGAGCCCGGCGCCCACATCCAGCGGTAGAACACCCGCTGCCCCTTCGACCGGACGGGCTCCACCCGGCAGCGGCCGCGCGCGGCCTCGCCGGAGGCTGCCACCCGTTCATCGGCTGACGGCTCGATGAAGCGCGCGGAGCGCACGAAAGTGTCATCGAGGCGCAACCCCTCGAACGGGTCCCGACCGTCCCGAGCCATGGCTTTCACGGTAAACCCAGGGACTCGTTTCCCACACCGTGGCCACTGAACCAGGGGGCAGGTCACCACGGCCCGTGGCACACCGCGGTGGACCGCGGTGACCGGGCCGTCCGGCCTCGGTGAGGAGCCGGCCGGAGGGCCCGGTCACCGGTTCCCCGTCAGCTCCTCACCGGCCGGTCGGCTCCTCACCGGCCGGTCGGCCCCTCACCGGCCGGTCACTGGCTGTGGAGGCTGACCGACCGGGCCGCCGACGCTCCGATGATCTTGGCGATCTCGCTCAGGACGTCCGCGGGCACCGCGTCGTCGAGCGAGAGCGACATCAGCGCCTCGCCGCCGGCCTTGCGACGGCTGACCTGCGCGCCGGCAATGTTGATCTGGGCCTCGCCCAGCAGCGCGCCGACCGCGCCGACCACCCCCGGACGGTCCTCGTACCGGAAGAAGGCCAGGTGCGCCTGGGGTCGGATGTCCACCTCGAAGTCGTCGATCGCGGTGACCTTCTCGACCTGCCGGGGGCCGGTCAGCGTGCCGCTCACCGACACCGGCGTCCCGTCCGCGAGCACACCGCGGATGGTGACGAGGTTGCGGTAGTCGGGGCTGTCCTCGAACGTCTCCAGCGCGACGTCGACGCCCCGGCCCTTCGCGAGCAGCGGCGCGTTGACGTAGGTGACCGGCTCCTCGATCACGTCGGTGAACACGCCCTTGAGCGCGGCGAGCTGCAGCACCGACACATCATGGGCGACGATCTCGCCGCGGACCTCGACGGTGATCGCGGCGGCGAGGCCGCCGGCGAGGCCGGTGAACAGCTGGCCGAGCTTCTCCGCGAGCGGCAGCCCCGGGCGGACGTCCTCGGCCACCACCCCGCCCGCCTGCACGTTCACCGCGTCCGGGACGAACTCGCCGCGCAGCGCCAGGCGCACCGACCGGGCCACCGCGACCCCGGCCTTCTCCTGCGCCTCCGCGGTGGACGCCCCCAGGTGCGGGGTGACCACCACGTTGTCCAGCTCGAACAGGGGTGAGGAGGTGGTCGGCTCGGTGGCGAACACGTCGATGCCGGCGCCGCCCACCCGGCCGTCGCGGACCGCGTCGGCGAGGGCCGCCTCGTCGACGAGCCCGCCCCGGGCGTCGTTGACGATGATCACGCCCGGTTTGACCCGCTCGAGCTCGTCCCGGCCGATGAGGCCGATCGTCTCCGGCGTCTTGGGCAGGTGGATCGTGATGACGTCGCTGATCCGCAGCAGCTCGTCGAGGTCGACCAGGCGCACCCCCAGCTGGGCGGCGCGGCCCACCGAGACGTAGGGGTCATAGGCGACGATCTTCATGCCGAAGGCGGCCAGCCGCTGCGCGACCAGCAGGCCGATGCGCCCGAGGCCCACCACGCCCGCGGTCTTGTCCGCGAGCTCGACGCCGACGTACTTCGAGCGCTTCCACTCACCGCCGCGCAGCGCGGCGGTGGCCGCCGGGATGCGGCGGGCCACCGCCGTCAGCAGCGCGACGGCGTGCTCGGCGGCGCTGACGATGTTCGACAGCGGGGCGTTGACGACCATCACACCGCGGGTGGTGGCGGTGGCGACGTCGACGTTGTCCAGCCCGATCCCCGCCCGGGCGACGACCTTGAGCGAACGGGCGGCGGTGAGCACCTCCGCGTCCACCCTGGTCGCGCTGCGCACGATCAGGGCGTCCGCCTCGGGGATCGCGCCCAGCAGGGCGGCCCGGTCGGTCCCGTCGAGATGGCGGACCTCGAACTCGCCGGACAGCAGTTCCAGCCCGGCCGGCGACAGCTCCTCGGCAACCAGGACGACGGGCACGGTAAGGCTCCTTGGGAAGACAGCGGATCAGACGGACAGCGGACGGGACAGCAGACAAAAACCAGCAATGATAACAACAAGCAATAAAAAGAACACTCGAAGTCACATAGCCGGGAAGTTACAGGCGCCGCCCAGCGTACCCACCGCAAGGCGCTGTCGGTGCTCCGGCGCCGTACCGGGCCGGCCCGCCGGCGGAAATCGCCGGCGGGCCGGCCCGCCGCAGCGGGCCCGGCCCGACCGTCCGTATCCGCGCCCCGGCCCCGTCCCC
>NZ_CEVIVC010000117.1:14709-16013 GCF_982290645.1 Protofrankia sp. CiP1_Cm_nod4 | reverse complement strand
GGCGGGGTTGTCCGGGCCGTCGGTAACACTAGGGTGGAATCGCTGGACGCAGGAGGATCACGGCGATGAACATCAGGAAACCGTCCGAAAACAAGACAGAAAAAAATGGAAGGAAGGCGGCGGCAGCGGCCGGGCCGCACTAGTGTCGTGTCAGCCGACGCGTGCCCCGCCACCGCGCGGGCGCCCTGGTGGCATTGCCGGAATTCCTGGGCGGTGCTGCCGCCCGGCGCCTCCGGGCGCCTTGTCGGAGATATCACCTGGAGACGATGGCCGAGGTGAATACTGGCCGAGGTGAATACTGACCGACACGGAACCAGGAATAACGAACAGGTACGGCGGGACCGGTGAGGCCCGGGCGGACGCGGCCGCCCACCGCGCGCGGAAAACATGACCGCGCGTTCTCCGGCTGTCCGGGAGACCGCGGGGCAACGGCCCCCAGCCCGCCCACCTCAGAGCGAGGCTAAGACCCTGCTCGGCCCGCCGGGGGACCCGGACGGCTGGGGGCCGGCGGCGTCGGCCAGCTGGCGCAGGCCGTTGATGATCCCGTTGACGATGTCGCCGAGGGCGAAACTGGAGGTCATCGTCAGGACGGCGAGCCCGGCGGCCTGGTCGGTGACACGCCGCCTGGCCCCTCTCGTCGTCTTGATGTGGACGAACCGTTGACCGGGAGAGACCAGGATGACGACGGCCGGGTCGCCCGGGCGTGCCGCCAGGTTGGCCAGCAGCCGTTCGGCGAACAGCTCCGGGTCGTCGTCGACGGCTCCGACCCGGACGGCGAACCGGATGCCGGTGCGGGCCTGCGCCGCCGCCCGCGCCCGTTCGAGCCGGTCGCGCTGCTCCCAGGTGAAGGGCTCACCAGGTGCCACTGGCACCGCCCGCGCCGGGTGAGGCCACGCGCGGGTGCTCGCCTTCGGCGGCGGCCGCGGGCGGATCCCCGACCCAGACCTCGTCATGGTTCCAGGAGCGCCCCGGCCGGTAGCGGGACGGGCCGCTGCCCCGGCTCGACAGCAGCGTGAGCCCGATCGCGACCAGGAACCCACCGATGATCGTCCCACCGTAGACAGCCCAGGCCTCCAGCGGCGTGAGCGGATCGGGACTGTACCGGTCCCCGATGTCCTGCGCCAGGGCGGCGCCGCACATCGCGGGAAGCGTGAGAAGAGCCAGCGTCACGACGGTGAGTACGCGGCGGGTGGTGGTCAGCCGAGGACGTCGACGAGTCACGTTGCGAAGGTTACCGGGTGATTGGCCCATGGTCGCCTGAAACCGCGTCCCGGCGGCACACCCCGTCGCGGCGGCCCGGCCCA
>NZ_CEVIVC010000117.1:4908-14613 GCF_982290645.1 Protofrankia sp. CiP1_Cm_nod4 | reverse complement strand
GATCGTGACGCAACGTAGCAAAGTATATCACCTTCTGTCGTTATCGACCGCTGTCACCTCTGGTCGTCGCCGGCCTCGGCCGCTGTCACACCTGTCACACCTGTCGGGCCTGTTCCCGCACCTGGGCGAGCAGCCCGGCCAGGCGGTGCACCCGCGGGTCGGCCCGCAGCCGCTCCACGGTGACGGGCCGGCCGTCGGCGTCGGTCACCGGCAGCCGCCAGTTCGGGTACGTGTCCACGGTGCCGGGCAGGTTCGGTTGCCGCAGGTCGCCCAGGGCGTCGCCCGGGGCCGCGAGCACGATCCGTGCCGGCGAGCGGACAAGCAGGCCGTGCAGGGCGAAAACGGCCTCACGCAGCACCAACGGGTCAAGATCGTCCGTAGCGGTAAGCTGCGCGGTCAGCAGGCCCTCGGCCCGCAGCAGGGCGATCAGCGCGTCCCGCTCCTGCCGCCATGCCCGCAGCTCGGCGTCTGGGGAGTGACGCAGCAGGCCACGGCGGGCCCGTACCCGCACGTGCGCGCCGGTGAGGTAGCCGGCGACGGTGGGCAGGTCGTGGGTGGTGATGCTCGCCATCGCCGGTTCCCGCCAGCGTCGCGGCGGCAGCGGCTCACCGTCGGCGTCGCGTTCGAACCAGGCGACGGTCGACCCGAGCACCCCGGCGCGGGCCAGCCTCGCCGCGACCGAGGACTCGACCGTGCCGAGGTCCTCGCCGACGACAAGCGCACCGGCCCGGGCCGCCTCGAGCGCGAGCAGCCCGAGCATGGCATCGGCGTCGTAGCGGACGTAGGTGCCCCGCGCCGCGGAGTTCCCGGCCGGGATCCACCACAGCCGGAACAGGCCGAGGATGTGGTCGACCCGGATGCCACCGCCCCGGCGGAGCACGGCGGCGACCATCTGCCGGAACGGCGCGTAGCCGGTCTCCGCCAGCCGGTCGGGCCGCCATGGCGGCAGCGCCCAGTCCTGGCCCTGCTGGTTGAACCCGTCCGGGGGCGCGCCCACGGTCGCGCCGACGGCGAAGACGTCCCGCAGCGCCCACGCGTCCGCGCCACCGGGATCCACGCCGACCGCGAGGTCGTGCACGATACCGACGGTCATCCCGGCGTCGCGGGCGGCCCGCTGCGCGGCCGCGAGCGCGGCGTCGCAGGCGTGCTGCAGCCAGCGGTGGAAGGCGACCCGTTCCCGCAGCTCGGCGCGGGCGGCGGCGACGGCGGGGCCACGCGGGTCGCGCAGGTGCGCCGGCCAGTGCCGCCAGTCCGGGCCGTGCCGCTCGGCAAGAGCGCACCAGGTCGCGAAGTCGGTGAGGCCGTCGTGCCCCGCCGCCGGCTCGTCCGCCGGCTCGTCCGCCGGCCCGGGCCGGGAGACGCGGAACAGCAGTTCCAGGCCGGCGAGCTTGGCCTGCCACACCGCGTCCCGGTCCAGCAGGCCGACGCGGTCCACGCCAGACCCGGCCTCCCCCGCTTCGTCCCGCCCCGGCCCGGCATCCGCGAGGCCACCTTCCCGCGGCCCGGCATCCGTGAGGCCGCCGTCCCGCGGCCCGTCCGCCGACGGTGGGGTGGCGGCCCCGGCGCGGGCGATGGTGGCGAGCTGGTCGACCCGGGCCCGGGTGGCGGCGTCCGCCCGGGCGTATTCGGGCAGGTCCTGCGGACGCAGGTACAGCGGGGAGGCGAAACGCCGGCTCGCCGGAAAATACGGGGACGGCTCGACGGGGAACGTCGGGGCGGCCGCGTGCAGCGGGTTGACCAGCAGCACGTCGGCACGCCCGCCCTCCTCGCCGCCGGACCAGGCCGCGAGGCCGGCGAGGTCGGCGTAGTCGCCCATCCCCCACGAGCCGGCCGACCGCAGCGCGTACAGCTGGATCATCCATCCCCAGGCGCGGCCGGGAACGGCCCCGGCCGGGCCGGGTACCGCGTCCGGCACGACGACGAGCTCTGCCGTGGCCACGACGGCACCGGCCCGCAGCCGCAGCACATGATCACCCAGTGGCAGGCCCGCGGGCAGCTCCAACGGGACGCCGAGGAGTTCCTGCCCGTCGACCAGCCGTTGCCCGACGGTCTCACCCCATCCGGTGAGGTCACGGCGCCCACCGTCCGCAAGCTCCAGTTCTGCGACGGGGACCGTGCCGGCGGGCACCCGCACGATCACCGGCGTGGGCGCGGACCGCCGTACGATCACGCAGGCCGGCAGCGGACGCCGCCACGGCGCGTCACGAGCCGCGGCCAGGGCGGCGGCCGGGTCCGCCGTGTCGACGTCGAGCAGGCCGAGCACCGCCCGCACGACCCGCGGGTCGACGGTGACCTCCTGGTCGTCGGCGTCGATGTAACGGGTGGCGACGCCGTACACGTCCGCCAGCTCCGCCAGCGACGGGTCGATGCCACCGGCCCGGGCGGCACGGCCATTCCCCACAGCCTGCTCAGCGGCACCGCTCCTGGTACCGCCGCCGGCGCCCGTGCCGCTGCCTGCGCCGGTCCCCCCGACGGTGCCGTTCCCGGCAGGGGCGTCGGAGCCGGTGCCGTTGTCGGCGCTGGTGTCGGTGCCGGTGTCGCCGTCGGTGCCGGTGTCGCTGTCGTCAGAGGCCACGGCCGAATCCTCTCGCCCGCCGGGGCCCGCGGTCGGACGCTCGGGCGAACCCGGACGGCCCCGCCGAGCTGATCGCATCCCAACCGCCGGGCGGGCCCGCGCCACTGCCCGCGTCGAACAGCCCGCTGCCCGCGTCGAACGGCGCCGACCACAGCACGTCCTCGGGGACCGGCAGGGACAGCCGCAGGCGCGCGCCCCCGCCGGGGCCCTCCTCGGCCCGCACGCTCCCGCCGTGCATGGCCGCGGCATCGGCGACGATGGCCAGGCCCAGCCCGGAGCCGGGCAGCCCGCGCGCGGACGTGGCGCGGTAGAACCGGTCGAAGACCCGCGGGCGGTCCTCCGGCGCGATCCCCGGGCCCTGGTCGGTGACGACGACCTCGCCGTTCCCGACGGCCACCAACACCTCACCCTGCGGAGGGGAGAACTTCACCGCGTTGTCGAGCAGGTTCGTCACCGCCCGTTCCAGCATGTGCGGCCGCCCGTCGACGGGGGACGAGGCCGCGGTCACCACGATGTGGACGTTCTTCGCCTTGGCCCGCCGGCGTACCCGCTCCGCCGCGGCATGAACGATCTCGGTCAGGTCGGCGCGCTCCACGTCCTCGGGGGGAGCTTCGTCGCGGGCCAGCTCGACCAGCTCGCTGACCAGCCCGCTGAGCTCCCGGATCTGGGCGTCGACGTCGCGCAGCAGCGCGTCCCGGTCGTTCGCGGGCAGCGCGCGCCGCGGGTTGGCCTCGGCCCGCAACAGCAGCTCGATGTTGGTGCGCAGACTGGTCAGCGGGGTGCGCAGCTCGTGGCTGGCGTCGTCGACAAGCTCGCGCTGACGGGCCCGGGAGGCCTCCAGCGCGCGCAGCATGCTGTTGAGGCTGCTGGCCAGCCGGGCGATTTCATCACTGCCAGTGACCGGTATCAACGCGGACAGGTCCTGGGTGCGGGCCACCTCCTCGGCGGCGGCGGCGGCGGCGTTCACCGGCTTGAGGGACGCCCGCGAGATCAGCCTGCCCAGCAGCACCGCCCCGGCCACCCCGGCCACACCCACTCCCAGCAGGATCAGCCCGAGGGTGCGCAGCGTCTCGTCGACGTCGGCCATGGGCCGGGCCAGCTGGATCGCGCCCGGTGCGCGGCCGGGGACGAACAGCAGCGGGACGGTCGCCACCCGGTACCGCGCGCCATCCACGGTGACGGTACGCACCTGCTTGTCCGTCACCCCCTCGGCCACGGCGAGGTCGGCGTCGTTCACCGGCAGTGTCACCGACTGGCCTGCCCAGGTGGCCGTGCTGCCGTCCGCGAGGATGATCTGGGCCGGCAGGCCGAAGTTGGATCCGGTCAGCCACCGCGGGCCGCGGGCGCCCGGCGGCATGCTCGGCATGACCGTCCGGGCCGCCGCCTGGGCCTGCTCGGTGAGCTGGTCGTCGATGGAGCTGTTGAGCACGATCCCGGTCGAGGCGAGCGCCACGCCCGCGACCACGGCCACGACGGCGGCCACCGCGACGCCGATCAGCAGCACCATCCGGTTACGCAGCGACAGATGGCTATGCGCGAAGCGCCGCCGCCAGGATGTTCCGCCCGCGGCGACGGCGCGTCCGGGACCGCCGCCTCCGGCCGTCTCCACCGGCGTCCCCGGCTGCCATCCGGTGGTGTCCGGGCCGGGCCTGGCACTCATCCCGACCGCGCCGTCACACCGCCGGTCATGCCGTCACACCGCCGGTCATGCCGTCTCCCGCAGGACGTAGCCGACCCCACGGACCGTGTGCAGCAGCCGGGGCTCACCACCGGCCTCCAGCTTGCGGCGCAGATAGCTGACGAACACCTCAAGGGAGTTCGAGGACGGACCGAAGTCGTAGCCCCACACCCTCTCCATGATCGTCGAACGTGACAGCACCTGGCGCTGGTGGGCCAGGAAGAGCTCGAGCAGGTCGAACTCGGTCTTGGTGAGGGTAAGATCGCGATCGCCGCGGGTGACCTGCCGGCTGCTCGGGTCGAGCCGGACGCCGGAGAACGTCAGCACCGACGGCCGCCCCGGGCCGGCGGCGACGGAGTCCGCGGACCCGCCGGCGGCCACCGCGGCGGCGCTGGCCGCCCGGGCCGACAGCGACGCCCGGCGGGTGAGGGCACGCAGCCGGGCGAACAGCTCCTCCAACGCGAACGGCTTGACCAGGTAGTCGTCGGCCCCGACGTCCAGGCCGCTCACCCGGTCGGCAAGCCCGTCACGGGCGGTGAGCATGAGGACGGGCAGGTCGTCACCGCGGGCCCGCAGCCGCCGGCAGGCCTCCAGGCCGTCCACCCGCGGCATCATCACGTCGAGCACGACGATGTCCGGCCGGTCGCGGGTGACGGCGTCCAGCGCCTCGGCGCCGTCCCGGGCGGAACTGACCTCGTAGCCTTCAAATCGCAGCGACCGTTCGAGGGACTCCCGGACCGCCGGCTCGTCGTCGACCACCAGTACACGCACATCACACAGTCTGCCCGGCCCGCACCGCGGCGGGAGCCACCGCGAGCAACTCTCAGCTTCGCCTACCGTGATCCTTATCAGCGGTTCAGCTACCCCGGCACATCGCCGACGTCCCGGCTGGCCAGCGACGGCACGGACGGGGCTGGCATCGCCTGGAAAGCCCACCGGGCCGGGGCGCACGCAGAGGAAAAGCCGGATCGGGCCGGGACCCGGTTCAGTGCGAGCCGGAGGTGCGGCCGGACGACCGGCCGACCGGTGAGCGCGCGGGCCGGGGCAGCTCCGCGATGGGCCCGCTGTCGGTCGCGTTGGCCGCCGCCCGCGGGTCGGAGCCGCCGTCCTCCTCGCCGTCGGCGCCTGGCCTCTTCTCCTCCTCGTCATCGTCATCGACCATGACGACCTCGCTGCGCTGGACGCTGCCGAGCGCGATGCCCTCGGCGTCCAGCGCCGCGCGGAAGCGCTCCCGCAGGGCGCGGGCGATCTCCCACTGCTTCAGCGGCTGGGTCTTGACGATGACGCGCAGGGTGTAGCCGTCCGCGGTCATCGTCTCCATCCCCCACACCTCGGGTTCTTCGAGGATGGCGGCGGCGAACCGCGGATCCGTCCAGAGCTTGTCCGCCGTCCGCTTGAGGATCCGCTTGGCCGTGGCCACGTCGGTGTCGTAGTCGAGCGGCACGTCGAGCACTGTCCGTGCCCACTGCTGGCCTTTGTTCCCCACCCGGGCGATCTCGCCGTTGCGCACATACCAGACGGTGCCCTCGACGTCGCGCAGGCGGGTGACACGCAGACTGACCGCCTCGACGTTCCCGCTGACCGGCCCCACGTCGATCACGTCGCCCACCCCGTACTGGTCCTCCAGCAGCATGAACATGCCGGCCAGGAAGTCCCGGACGAGGTTCTGCGCGCCGAAGCCGACCGCGACACCGACGATCCCGGCGCTGGCCACGATCGGCGCGAGGTTGATGTCCAGCTCACCGAGGACCGTCACGAAGGCGATCCCGAAGACGATGATGGACGTGATGCTGCGCAGCAGCGATCCGACCGTCTCCGCGCGCTGCCGGCGCCGTTCCAGCAGCACGGCGGGATCCCCGAAGGCGCCCAGCAGCACCGTGCGCCCGGAGCGCAGCAGTCCTCCCGAGCCTCCGTTGGAGGCCCGGCGGGTCGTCCGGATGATGAACCGGTGCAGCAGCGACCGGATGAGGAAGGCCGCCACCAGGATCAGCACGATCTTCAGCGGGGTGCCGACGAAGACGTTGGCGCCACCGGCGAGGTACTGGCTGTGGGTGACGTCGTAGACCGTCCGGCACAGCACCCCGGGCCGGTCTCCGCAGGCGTTCTGCAGCGCGTCCCTGAGCTGCTCCAGGCTGGGCGCCAGCGGGATGTCGGTCGGCACCGGTACGGGCGCGCTCACGGACGCGGCGGGCGACGGCGCCGCGCTCGACGCCTGGGCCGCCGAGGGCAGTAACGACCCGAACGACTGGGCAAGCAGGGACGGGGAGTTGGCCACGGCCTTCAGTCAGCTCCTCACACGTGATCGGTTGTCGAATGTTCCGATGGACGTCCCCCGGGGATCCGGCCGCATCCAGTCTTACCGGTGGCCGCCAGCCGCTGGACGAGGGGGCTGGCCCCCGGTTATGACGTGGCGACGACGATCTGTCACACTGAGCTTGTGAAACGCGAGCCGAGCTGCGCGGTGTGTCAATGATTACCCGACGACAATCGCGAACCCACTCGCGTTCGGGGCTCGAAGGCGGTTGACTGTCTCAGTGTCACCGGTGGCTAGCTCGTGACGGCCGCCATCCGGTAGGGCGAGGAGGTCGGCGCGTGACAGAGGCGCTGGTTCTCAATGCCACGTATGAACCATTATGCGTGGTCTCACAGAGGCGTGCGCTGGTGCTCGTGCTCACCGAGAAAGCAGTCATGGTCGAGCCCGGGGACAAAGTTCTCCATTCGGCCACGTACGCGGTCGAGGTGCCGGTCGTCGTGCGGCTGGCCCGCTTCGTCCGTGTACCTTACCGCTCGCAGGTCCCCCTCACCCGCAAAGGGGTGCTGGCTCGGGATCATCACCGTTGCGTCTACTGCGGTGCGCCGGCGACATCGCTTGATCACGTCATCCCCCGCTCCCGCGGGGGCGCACATGTATGGGAGAACGTGGTGGCGGCCTGCGGCCGCTGCAATCATCTGAAAGCCGACCGGGCAGTTGCCGATCTCGGTTGGCGGCTTCGCACGGCCCCTCGGGCGCCGAGCGGAGCCGCTTGGCGCATCCTGGGCAGCCGTCGGATGGATCCGCGCTGGTCGCGCTATCTCAGCTCCGACGGCGACGAGGCCGCATCCGCCTGATCCCCCCGGGCGGACGGCCGGCCCCGCCGGGTGAGGCGTCCTCCCGGGGCGGCAGCGTCCCGTCAGGACGACGCCGTCCCACAGAGGCGACCGTGTTCAAAGGTGACGGTGTCCCACCGGGGCGACGGTGTCCCACCGGGGCGACGGTGTCCCGTCAAGGTGGCGGTGCCCCGTTGGCATCGCCGCTCGCCGGGATCGCCAGATCGAACCACACCCGCTTGCCGTCACCGGTGGTTTCCACACCCCACCCACGCGCGATCACATCGACAATCATCAGGCCCCATCCCGACTCCCTGTCGTCACCCGATGTCCGGCGGCGAGGCATCCGGGTCCCCTCCCGATCATCGACGCTGACCCGTAGCCGGTCCCCCTCCTGATGGACGCGTAACACCAGATCGCTGCGGGCGTGCAGCACCGCGTTCGTCACCACCTCGCTGACAAGCAGCAGGGCGTCGTCCGCGACAGCGGCGAGACGCCGCCCGGTGAGGACCCGCCCGACCACCGAACGGGCGCGGACAGCCGATTCGGGCTCGGCCGGCAACGCCACGTCCACCAGCGCCGGCCGGGACGGATAGGTGGTCATCACCAGCAGCGCCGTGTCGTCGTCGGTCTGCACGGCCACCCCGGATGCGGCCAGGCACCGGTGCAGCAGCGTCCGCGCGGAGCCGGCCGAGGACACCCCTATGGGAGACGCCCCGGCGTCCCCCGCCGCCGCGCCCCCCACCGCGCACTCCGTCGCGTTCTCCATCGCCTTGGCCAGCCCGCGGCGCAGCCGGTCCATGCCGTCCTCGAGCGGGCGCCGGCGCGACTCGACGAGCCCGTCGGTGTACAGCACGATGCCGGAGCCGGGCGGAAGTTCCAGCGACGTCTCCGAGAACATCCCGGTGCCGCCGACGCCGAGCGGCAGGCCCGGGTCGAGGACCAGGTAGTCCGGCTCCTCGTCGGGCATGACCAGCAGCGGTGGCAGATGCCCGGCGTTGGACACGGTGGCCCGCCGGGCCGCCGGGTCGTAGACGATGTACATGCAGGTCGTCAGGTGCAGCCCGGGCAGCGAGTCCACCACCCGGTCGAGCCTGGTGAGCAGCTCGGCCGGCGGCCAGTCCTCCAGCGCGTACGCCCGCAGCGCCGCCCGCAGCTGCCCCATCACCGCGGCGGCGTGCAGGCCGCGTCCCATCACGTCCCCGATCGCGATCCCGACCCGGCCGCCGGGCAGCGCGATCACGTCGTACAGGTCGCCGCCGGCCTCCGTCCCGGCCGTTCCGGGACGGTACTCCATCGCGATCTCCACCCCGCGCAGCGCCGGCGGGTTCTCCGGCAGGAGCGAGCGCTGCAGGGCGAGCGCGGACTCCTGCTCGACGCTGTAGAGCTGCGCGTTGTCGAGCGCGGCCGCTCCCCGCCGGGCCAGGTGCTCGGCAAGGCTGATGTCGACGGGGCTGTACCCCCCCGAGCGGCGCAGCAGGGTGACAGCGCCGAGCACCCGGCCCTGCCCCGGCATCGGGACGGTGATGGTCGGCCCCTTCAGGAAGTCGGGGAAGGGCATGTCCGCCACCCCCGCCGGGGACATCCGCGCCATCAGCTCGTCGGTCAGGTATGGCATGTACCAGGTCTGGCCGGTCCGCAGGACGAGACCGGGCCCGTCCTCGCTGTCCAGCGTCGGCAGCCGGGAGGGGAGGAAGTCGCGCAGGAAGCCGGCGGTCCGGCTGTCGCGGTGCACGATCGTGCCGAGGCGTGCCCGCTCGTCGTCCCGGAGGAACACGATGGCGCCGTCACCGAGCCGCGGTACCGCCAGCGCCGCGATCATATCGATGATCCGCTGTGGGTCGAGAGAGCTCGACAGCACCAGCCCGGCGTCCGACAGAAAACTCAGATGTTCCAGCTCGAGCCGGCCGGGGACCCGTTCGTGGGGACGGCCCAGGATCTGGCGCAGCGGCCAGGCCCCCCGCCCGAGCCCGGCCAGGACGGCCGCGAGCCGGCCTGCCGCGTTGTCGGCACCGGCCGCGCCGCGGGCGGCCGGACCACGGCCGGCCACGCTGCCCCCACCGACACCGCTGACACCGGCGCCACCGCTGACACCGGCGCCACCGCCGTCGCCACCGGCGTTGGCGACGGACCTGCCGCTGAGCGTACGGCCGCTCAGAGCGCCACCGAGGCGTCCGGTTCGGTCATGCACAGCCTGCCGGACAAGCATGAACGGATTTCGCACACCTTTTGAAGTCAGTTGATAACGTGCCGTCACCTCCTCCACCTGGCGAAGTCTAGTTCGGTTATCGGATACCGTCGCCTGGCGACAGGCTCCTCAACACCCGGCCGAAGGCGGTTCGATCATTCGATATCCCGCGTCCGG
>NZ_CEVIVC010000117.1:4261-4697 GCF_982290645.1 Protofrankia sp. CiP1_Cm_nod4 | reverse complement strand
AAGCCATCCCTACGATCGCCGGAAGGATCCGACGACGTTCGACAAGGTTTGACGACGTTTGATGACGTTTGACGACGTTTGACGAGGACGCCGGGAGGACGCCGGACTGCGGCGGATCCCCCGGACTGGATGAGGTCCCTCGGATTGGATGAGGCCATGGGTGACTGGTGGCTCGACGCCGTGCTGTACGAGGTCTACATCCGCAGCTTCACCGACTCCGGCTCCGACGGGGTCGGGGACCTCGCCGGCATCACCAGCCGCCTGCCCTACCTGCGCGACCTCGGCGTGGACGGGATCTGGATCACCCCGTTCTACCGTTCCCCCATGGCCGACCACGGCTACGACGTCGCCGACCACCGTGCCGTCGACCCGCTCTTCGGCGCTCTGGCCACCTTCGACACGCTGCTCGCCGAGGCGCACCGGCACGGGCTGAAAG
>NZ_CEVIVC010000117.1:0-3729 GCF_982290645.1 Protofrankia sp. CiP1_Cm_nod4 | reverse complement strand
TGCTCGTCGACCTCGTCCCGAACCACTCCAGCAACGCCCACCCGGCCTTCCGCGCCGCGCTGGCGGCCGGCGCCGGCTCCCCCGAGCGGGACCTGTACATCTTCCGCGACGGACGCGGCGCGGACGGCGACGAGCCGCCCAACAACTGGGTGTCGGTCTTCGGCGGGCCGGCCTGGACCAGGGCCACCGACGGCCAGTGGTACCTGCACCTGTTCGCCCCGGAACAGCCCGACTGGAACTGGCGGCACCCCAGGGTCCGCGACGACCACGACGCCACCGTCCGGTTCTGGCTCGACCGCGGCGTCGACGGTTTCCGCATCGACGTCACCCACGGCCTGATCAAGAACGACCTGCTGCCGGACAACCCGCCGCCCCCGTCCGACGGCATCCCCTTCTTCCGCGAGCGGGCCGAGCCCCACCACTGGGACCAGGAAGGCGTCCACGAGATCTACCAGCGCTGGCGCGCGATCGTCGAGGACTACCGCCGCCGCGACGGGCAGGCCAGGGTGCTCGTCGGCGAGACCTGGGTGGCCGACCCCCGGCGGCTGGCCCGCTACGTGCGTCCCGACGAGCTGCACCTGACGTTCGCCTTCTCGCTGCTGGCCGCCTCCTGGTCGGCGCCGGCCTGGCGGACGGCGATCGCCGCGGACCTGGCCGCCACCGCCGAGGTGGGCGCGCCCACCACCTGGGTGCTGGCCAACCACGACGTCACCCGGCCGGCGAGCCGGTACGGCAGCGGCGAGAGCGGCCTGCGCCGGGCCCGCGCCGCGCTGCTGACCCTGCTCGCGCTGCCCGGCCCGGTCTTCCTCTACCAGGGCGACGAACTGGGCCTGCCCGAGGTGGACGTGCCGCCGGCACACCGGCAGGACCCCGTCTGGGAGCGCTCCGGGCACAGCCGTCCCGGCCGGGACGGCTGCCGGGTCCCGCTGCCCTGGTCGGGGCGGGAGGCGCCGTACGGGTTCAGCGCGGACGGCGTGCCACCGTGGCTCCCCCAGCCCGACGGCTGGGCCGAACTGGCCGCCGCCGCGCAGGCGTCCGACCCGCTGTCGACGCTGGTCCTGGCGCGCGGGGCGCTGGCGTTACGGCGGGCGCTGCCCATGCTCGGCGCCGGCCGGCTGCGCTGGCGCGACGACACCCCACCCACGGTCCTGGCCTTCGACCGCCCGTCCCCACCGGGCCCGCCCGGCACACCGCCGGGCCCCTCCTCCGGCGCGACCGGTCTGACCTGTGTGATGTCCACCGCCGGCACGGATGTCGACCTGGTCATACCGGGGCGTCTCGTCCTGGCCAGCAGCCCGGTCGGCTACGACGGAACCACCCTCACGCTCCCCCCGGACACGACGGTCTGGCTCGCGCCGCACCCCGGTTGATGCGGTTGATGCGGCGGGCGGCAACCGATGATCTGAAAAAATGCCGTTGGCCGCATCGGGCTCGCCGCCCACGATCCGTCCAGCACAATGGTCGCTGTGACCCAGCAACCGTCCGCGGCCCGTCCGACAGACACCTTCTACGACGCGGTAGGAGGCGAGGAGGCCTTCCGCCGGCTGGTAGCCCATTTCTACGCGGGGGTTGCCGAGGACCCGCTGCTGCGCCCGCTCTACCCGGAGGGGGACCTCTCCGGCGCGCAGGAGCGGCTGCGGATGTTCCTCGTCCAGTACTGGGGCGGGCCGTCGACCTACAGTGAGCAGCGCGGGCATCCCCGGCTGCGGCTGCGGCACGCGCCGTTCGCGATCGGCCCCGCCCAGCGGGACGCCTGGCTGGTCCGGATGCGGGCCGCCGTCGACGAGCTGAACCTGCCCCCGGAGCACTTCCAGCCCCTCTGGGACTACCTGACGATGGCCGCCGGCTCCCTGGTCAACCGCCCGGAGTGATCCTGGCGGGCACGATCGTGCCCGCCAGGATCTCCGCCCATGTCCACCAACGGCCGCACAGCGGCTAGTCCCGGGTGAGTTTGCGGTAGGTGACCCGGTGGGGGCGGGCGGCTTCGGCGCCCAGACGGTCGACCTTGTTCGCCTCGTAGTCCGCGAAGTTCCCCTCGAACCAGAACCAGCGGGCCGGGTCGGCGTCCGTGCCCTCCCAGGCGAGGATGTGGGTGGCGACACGGTCGAGGAACCACCGGTCGTGCGAGATCACCACCGCGCTGCCCGGGAACTCCCCGAGCGCGTCCTCCAGCGAACGCAGGGTCTCGACGTCGAGGTCGTTGGTCGGCTCGTCGAGGAGCAGCAGGTTGCCGCCCTTCTTGAGGGTCAGCGCGAGGTTGAGCCGGTTGCGCTCCCCACCGGAGAGGACACCGACGGGCTTCTGCTGGTCGGGCCCTTTGAAGCCGAACGACGACACGTAGGCGCGGCTGGGCAGCTCGATCTTGCCCACGACGATGTGGTCGAGCCCGTCGGAGATGACCTCCCACACGTTCTTCTTCGGGTCCAGGCCCGCACGATCCTGGTCCACATAGGAGATCCTGACGGTCTCCCCGATGGTGAGCTCACCGGCGTCCGGGGCCGCCTGGCCGGTCAGCAGGGTGAACAGGGTGGTCTTGCCGACGCCGTTCGGGCCGATCACGCCGACGATGCCACCGCGGGGCAACGAGAACGACAGGTCGTCGATGAGGAGCCGGTCACCGAAGCCCTTGCGCAGCTTCTTCGTCTCGATCACGACGCTTCCCAGCCGCGGGCCGGGCGGGATCTGGATCTCCTCAAGGTCGCGGGGACGCGCCCTGTCGGCCTCGGCCGCCAGTTCCTCGTACCGGGAGAGCCGCGCCTTGCTCTTGGCCTGGCGGGCTTTCGGGTTCGAGCGCACCCACTCCAGTTCCTGGGCGAGGATGCGCTTGCGCTTGGCGTCCTTGCCGCCTTCGACCTTGAGCCGGGCGGCCTTGGTCTCCAGATACGTACTGTAGTTTCCTTCGTACGGATAGGCATGACCACGGTCGAGCTCGAGGATCCAGCCGGCGACGTTGTCGAGGAAGTAGCGGTCGTGGGTGACAGCGAGCACGGCTCCCGCGTAGCGGGCCAGATGCTGCTCGAGCCAGGCGACGCTCTCGGCGTCCAGATGGTTCGTGGGCTCGTCCAGCAGGAGCAGGCCGGGGGCTTCGAGCAGGAGCTTGCACAGCGCGACCCGGCGCCGCTCACCGCCGGACAGCTTGGTCACGTCGGCGTCGCCGGGCGGCAGGCGCAACGCGTCCATCGCCTGGTCGAGCTGGCTGTCGAGCTCCCAGGCGTTCGCCGCCTCGATCCTGTCGATGAGGGCCGCCTGCTCGGCGAGGAGGGAGTCGAAGTCCGCGTCCGGCGCGGCCATCTTCTCGTTGATCTCCTCATAACGGGCGAGGACCGCGCGGATCTCCCGGACGCCGTCCTCGACATTGCCGCGGACGTCCTTCGTCTCGTCCAGCGGCGGTTCCTGCGCGAGCATGCCGACGGTGAAACCGGGGCTCAGCGTCGCGTCCCCGTTGCTCGGCTGGTCAAGACCTGCCATGATCTTGAGCAGCGACGACTTGCCAGCACCGTTCGGGCCGACGACACCGATCTTCGCGCCGGGCAGGAAGGACAGGCTGACGTCGTCAAGAACGACTTTGTCGCCGTGGGCTTTGCGCACTTTGCGCATCTGGAAGACGTACTGCGCCATGCGGTCAACCTTATGGGTCTGGTGGGCCTGTCCGTCCGGCGGACCTACTGACCGGGTGGATTCGGACGGATACCGCGGGACGGCCATAACCCGCGGCCCGCCCGGCCACCC
>NZ_CEVIVC010000116.1:0-15221 GCF_982290645.1 Protofrankia sp. CiP1_Cm_nod4 | reverse complement strand
CGATTCTCAGGAACCTCCTCGACCCGTTCCCGTCGCCCGCGCTGGCGGTGGCCGGCGGCGGCGAACCAGCCGGCCTGATCACCGGGCGTATTCTGAGAACAGAAGCCGGTACGTCCCGTGGCGTCGCACGCGTGTGGACACCACCGGTCCGCAGCCTGGAAAATCCGCACACCATACGATTCAGTCAGGAGAACGTGAAACCGCGGACACACGATGGCATAACCATCCCCAAACTGGTGGAGAGCATGCGGACCGAGGGCTGGAAGGGCAATCCCATCGACGTCGTCGAACTCCCCGACAAGTCGCTGCTGAGCATCGACAACCGCCGCCTCCTCGCCGCCCGCGAAGCAGGAATAGACGTCCCAGTCATACGCCACCACCCCGACGAGCCCTTCCCTGAAAAACGAGGGAAGTCGATATTTTTCAGACCGAACCACAGTATCCGCCAGCTGCCGGACGGCAGCCTTGTCCGCGGTGGAACGGAGGGCGAAATCTTATACAAGAAAAAGGACAATCCGCTGACCTGGGGCGAAGCCGCCTTGTTCCGCGCCGCCCGCCAACCGAAAAATCCCGACGGTTCACAGTTCCCCCTGACGGGGCGCCTGGAACCACCGAGAATCTTGGCCGGAAAATGAAAAACCGTTCGGGTGTGCCGCCCCTTCCAATGCTCATAGAATGTTTTGCGAGCTATCTTCGGGATCTGACGGGCAAACGTTCTGTGGACGAACTTCTTGTCGCCCTGGAGGCGAACGGGTTGTACCTCGAGCGCGACCTGCTCCAGGCCCGCGGGGACGGCCTGACGAGATATCTGCCCGCGCCGGAGTCGGCCGGGATCTGGAGTGGCCGGCGCTGCTGGCTGGGCTGGTACCCCCCGGACACCGGCGAAGCCTCGGCTGGTGATCTGTGGTTCGACCCGGTCGAGATCTCGCTGATGGTCCTGATCCCGCAGACCCAGGAGGATCTCGCGGAACTCGCCGAGCTCCCGCCGCGTTTCCTGGCGCGGCACACGCCGTTTGTCGGATGGGTCGCCGTTCGGCAGATGGCGGTCTGGCAGGCGATGGGATGTGCGCTGGTGGCCGGCCGCGACCTGCGGGTCGACACGGAGGCCGGCCTGCCGCATGCGGCTGTCGCCGGGGTGCCGCCGGCGCTGGCGTGGGACATCGCTCTCTTCCTCGGCAAGGCGACCTGCGACCCGGACTACTGGGAGGCCGCCCATGAGGCGCTGTCGGCGGAAGAACTCGCGGGCATGTGGCCGGAGGACGCCCCGGAGCACGCCGGCGAGGTGAACTCCGGATTCTGGATCGTCGTCGGGCGCGACGACGTCCTGGCCGGCACCCCGTGGGACAACGACCTGGGCGACAATTTCCCATCCCTTGATGCGTCTTACCCTGCGCCGGGCGTCCGCTTCCGGACCGCCGTCTCCAGCCAGCTGGGAATAACAGATCCGGAAGAGGATGACGAACCGGGCGCTGTCATCGACCGTCGGCGGGCTGCCATGACCGAGGGCGGGCGAACGCGGTGATCGATCCGTGCATCCGGCGGGCCGCTGTCCTGACGGTCGCGGAGCGGCTGCGCAAGCAGGGGTGGAGCGGTGGGCCGCTGCACGCGGTGGGGCTGCCCGACGGCACGAAGGTCACCCTGCAGAACCTCCTGCTCGCCGCCGCGCGCGAGGCCGGCCTCCATCAGATCCCCACCCTCACCCACCATCCGGACGAGCCGCTGCCGCTCCTCATGGCCAGGGACTTCGTGCTCATCCGGCCGATCCGTGAGCTGGCGGACGGGCGGTGCGTGGTCGGCGGCCGGGCGGGGCGGGTGCTGTTCCGCCGGGGGCTCCGCGCGGCGACATACGGCGAGGCCGCGCTGTTCCGTGCCGTCGGCCAGCCGGACATTCCCGATGGCGCCCCGGTGCCCTTCCCGTGGACGGCCGCCATGAGCCCGAGAGAAAACCGGACATGAGAGAAGGCCAGCAATGAGAGAAGGCCGGGAATGACCGGCACGCTGGACGACGCCTACGCCGATCACCTACGGCTGTGGGCGGCCGGGTCGGCATCGCCCCGGCTGGTGGACGCGCTCGTACACGGCGGCGAGCCGGCCGAAGCCGAACTGCTACGGGCGTACCTCACCACCGGCGACCACTGGATGGACAGGCCGCGGACGTCGGGCGTGTGGCATGACCGGGCATGCTGGATCGGCGCCAGGCCGCCGGCGACGGCCCGCGGCGGTGACCTCTGGTTCGACGTGGTGGAAGTGGCCCTCATGGTGCTGATACCACGTCCGGAGACGGAGCTGGCGGCTTTCTCCGCCGAGGAGTGGCAGGCCCTGACCGCGTGTGTGGGCTGGCTGTCGACCAGACCGGTCCGGCGGTGGCAGTTCCTGGGCTTCGCGTCCGTCACCGGCCTGGACCCCGGGCGGACGATCGGCTCGTCCGCGTATGCCATGGGCGCCCGCGGCGCCTGGGCCGACCGGTACGCCGGGTACTTCGGCAAGAGCCTGCCCGGCTGGGACAGCTGGTGGGGGGCGTCCTGCGCGCTCGGTGATGAAATCATCAACACCATGTGGCCGGCGGACATCCCGGAGATCGGGTTTCGTGTCGCGGAGGACGCGATGGCGCTTCTGGGCCGTGCCCGCGCGCTCCTGACGGACCAGGATCCGGATGGCCCGTTCCCGCTGGGTGAACGTTTTGCCGTCACGGACCGCTACTGGCTGCCGGGCATGCGGTTCCGGACGGAGCTGAGCGCCCAGCTCGGCCTCCTGCCGGCCGACCGGGGAGAAAACGGGAACATGCCCGTACTCGCCCGGCCATGAACGGGAAGGCCGCGGGGGTCATATGCCGGCCGCGTGCATGCCGCGTAGCTCTTTTTTCAGTTCGGCGATCTCGTCGCGTAGCCGGGCGGCGAGCTCGAACTGGAGCTCCTTGGCCGCCTCGTGCATCTGGTCGTCGAGCTGGCGGATGAGCTGCGCCAGGTCGGCGCTGGGCATACCGGCCAGCTCGGCCGCGTGCCGCCCGACCACACCGTCACGGCCCGCCTTCGACGACATCCCGGGCCCCGGCACCTTCCCGCGGGAGCGGGCGCGGCCGCCACCGCCGATGGCCTCACCCTCGGCGCTCTCCCGGACGAGGTCGTCCAGGATGTCGATGACCTTCTTGCGCAGCGGCTGCGGGTCCACTCCCCGTTCGGCGTTGTAGGCGATCTGCTTCGCGCGCCGCCGGTTCGTCTCCTCGATGGCCCGCCGCATCGACGGGGTCACCTTGTCGGCGTACATGTGTACCTGGCCGGAGACGTTGCGCGCGGCCCGGCCGATGGTCTGGATCAGCGACTTGTCCGACCGCAGGAAGCCCTCCTTGTCGGCGTCCAGGATGGACACCAGCGACACCTCGGGCAGGTCCAGCCCCTCCCGCAGCAGGTTGATGCCGACCAGCACGTCGAACTCGCCCCTGCGCAGGCCGGTGAGCAGCTCGACGCGGCGCAGCGTGTCGATGTCGCTGTGCAGGTAGCGGACCCGGATGCCGAGCTCGAGCAGGTAGTCGGTGAGGTCCTCGGCCATCTTCTTGGTCAGCGTCGTGACCAGCACCCGCTCGTCGCGTCCGGCGCGGGCGCGGATCTCGCCGACGAGGTCGTCGATCTGCCCCCTGGTCGGTTTGAGCACGACCTCCGGGTCGAGCAGGCCGGTCGGCCGGATGATCTGCTCGACCACGCCGTCGGCGCGGGAGAGCTCGTACGGCCCGGGGGTCGCCGACAGGTACACCGTCTGGCCGATACGGGCGCAGAACTCCTCCCAGCGCAGCGGCCGGTTGTCCATCGCGCTGGGCAGCCGGAAACCGTGCTCGACCAGGTTGCGCTTGCGCGACATGTCGCCCTCGAACATCCCGCCGATCTGCGGGACCGTGTTGTGCGACTCGTCGATCACCAGCAGGAAGTCGTCCGGGAAATAGTCCAGCAGGGTGTGCGGTGGGCTGCCGGCGGCCCGGCCGTCGATGTGCCGGGAGTAGTTCTCGATACCCGAGCAGAAACCGACCTGGCGCATCATCTCGATGTCGTAGGTGGTGCGCATCCGCAGCCGCTGGGCCTCCAGCAGCCTGCTCTGGCGTTCCATCTCGGCGAGCCGGTCGGTGAGCTCCGTCTCGATGCCCGCGATCGCCCGTTCCATGCGTTGCGGGCCGGCCACGTAGTGGGTGGCGGGGAAGACGAAGACATCCCGCGCCTCCCGGACGATCTCACCGGTGAGCGGGTGCAGGTAGGCCAGCCGTTCGATCTCGTCGCCGAACATCTCGATGCGGACGGCGAGCTCCTCGTAGACGGGGAACACCTCGACGGTGTCGCCGCGGACCCGGAACGTCCCCCGGGTGAAGGCGATGTCGTTGCGGGCGTACTGGATGTCGACGAACCGGCGCAGCAGCCTGTCGCGCTCGATCTCCTCCCCGACCCGCAGCCGGACCATGCGCTCGATGTACTCCTCGGGGGTGCCCAGGCCGTAGATGCAGCTCACGCTCGCCACGACCACCACGTCCCTGCGGGTGAGCAGGCTCATCGTGGCCGAGTGGCGCAGCCGCTCGACCTCCTCGTTGACCGAGGAGTCCTTCTCGATGTAGGTGTCGGTCTGGGCGATGTACGCCTCGGGCTGGTAGTAGTCGTAGTACGAGACGAAGTACTCGACGGCGTTGTGCGGCAGCAGCTCCCGGAACTCGTTGGCGAGCTGGGCGGCGAGGGTCTTGTTCGGTGCCATCACCAGCGTCGGCCGCTGCACCTGTTCCACCAGCCACGCGGTGGTGGCCGACTTGCCGGTGCCGGTCGCGCCCAGCAGGACGACGTCCTTCTCGCCGGCGCGGATCCGGCGGGCCAGCTCCGCGATCGCCGCCGGCTGGTCACCGGAGGGCTCGAACTCGGAGACGACCTGGAACGGCGCGGTCGAGCGCGTGATGGCGCTGGCGGGGCGGTCGACGCCGGCGGGACGGTCGGTCGTGGGGCTCACGTCCCCTACAACACCACAGACCTCCGACAATTTCGCACCCGGCCGGCCCTACCCGGGCTGGTGGGACGCGAGCAGGCCCGCCCACACCTCGTCCACCCTGGCCCGAAGGTCCTCCGGGCTGCCGCCGTTGTCCACGAGGATGTCCGCGACCGCCCGGCGGGCGGCGTCGTCGGCCTGGTTGGCCATCCGCGCCCGCGCCTGCCCGGGGGGCAGGCCCCGGCCGGCCAGCCGGGCCAGGCGGACCTCCAGCGGCGCCTCCACCACGACGACCACGTCGTACCGGCCGGCGAGACCGGCCTCGACGAGCAGCGGCACGTCGTAGACGACCACCGCGTCCGCCGGCGCCTGCGCCATGCGTTCGGCCGCCCGCGCGCCGACCAGCGGATGCGTGATCGCCTCCAGCCGGCGGCGGGCGTCCGGGTCGGCGAACACGACCGCCCCGAGAGCCGCCCGGTCGAGCGCGCCGTCGGCCCCGAGCAGATGCGCGCCGAACTCCTCGACCACGGCTTGCAGCCCCGGTGTCCCGGGAGCGACCACCTCGCGGGCGAGCTGGTCCGCGTCGATCACCACCGCGCCGTGGCCGGCCAGCAGCCGCGCCACCGCGCTCTTGCCCGCACCGATCCCACCGGTCAGCCCCACCCGCAGCACAGGAGCGAGTCTGCCGCATCGCCCCGTCCGCCGTACCGGATGGGCCGCCGTACCGGATGGGCGGGCCGCGTCAGGTGAGGACCTTGGCCTTCAGCCGCTGGTACTCCTCGTCCGAGATGGCGCCGTGGTCCCGCAGCTCGGCGAGGCGGCCGATCTCGTCCGCGGGGCCGCCACCCGGCGGGACATAGCTGCGCAGCGCCTGCTCCTGCCGGGCCGCCCGCTCCATCGCCCGTTCGTGCATGCCGCCGCCCCGCACGATCAGATAGATAAGGATGCCGAACAACGGGAACACGATGGCGACGACGATCCAGCCTGCCTTACCCCAGCCGGACAGGTCATGGCTGAGCAGAATGTCGGACACGACCGCGAAGAGCAGATAGAACCACAGTGCGAAGAGAAAGAACCACAACAACGTCCAGAACACGCTGAGCAGCGGATACGAATAGTCGCTGTCCACGATGACCCCCTGGTGTCGCGCCATGGCCGCGCCGCGGCGCTCCCCCGCGGCGGATCCGCGGGGGAGACACCAGGCCCGGCCTGGCACGGATACGGCCGGTGCACACGCACGGCCGATGTAACGCGACAACCGTCACGTCCACCATGCGCGGCGACGGCGTCCCCCTCCTCATCCCCACCAGGTGAAAACACCGCCGCGGAAGGGATGCGGCAGCAGCCCGGCCACATCGCGCCCGGGCGCTTGTGACGGATTCCGGACAGAGCCGGGCTCACCTGTCGAAAAAGCCACCGATTCCCCGTCCGCCAAGGAGCCCGTCCGCCAGGAGCCCGGCAGGCGGGCAGGGCGGCCGGCCGCCGGTGGGAACCGCTTGCGGGGGCGTTGGCGGACGGCAGCCGGCTCTTCGGCGCTGGACGTGCCGGGTGGCCTGTTGAATGCTTGCGGTGGACGGCGTCCATGATGCGGGGAGGTGCCCGGGGTGGTGCGCAGGGCACCGGTGACGGAGCCGGACGAAGGCCGGGTGACAGTGGGCGCCCCGGCGCGTTACGCGGCGGGGCTGCCCGGGGTGGCGCACGCGCTCGGCCAGTCGGTGGCCCAGATGGGGGTGCGCCGCAGCGTCGCCACCCTGCGGCTGCTCAACCAGACGGACGGGTTCGACTGCCCGGGATGCGCCTGGCCGGACCCGGATCCCGCGCACCGCGCCGCCGCGGAGTTCTGCGAGAACGGGGCGAAGGCCGTCGCGGAGGAGGCGACCCTGCGCCGGCTGGCACCGGAGTTCTTCGCCGCGCATCCGCTGCCGGATCTCGCCGGCCGCTCCGGCTACTGGCTCGGCCAGCAGGGCCGGCTGTGCGAGCCGATGCACAAGGCGGCGGACGACGACCACTACCGCCCGGTGAGCTGGGACGACGCCTTCAGGATCATCGCGGCCGAGCTGACCGGCCTGGACAGTCCCGACGAGGCCGTCTTCTACACCTCGGGGCGCACCAGCAACGAGGCGGCGTTCGTCTACCAGCTGTTCGTCCGCGCGTTCGGCACCAACAACCTGCCGGACTGCTCGAACATGTGCCACGAGTCCTCCGGGGCGGCGCTCACCGAGACGATCGGTATCGGCAAGGGCAGCGTCACCCTCGACGACCTCGAACAGGCCGACCTGGTGCTCGTCGTCGGGCAGAACCCGGGGACGAACCATCCGCGCATGCTCTCGACGCTGGAGCGGGTGAAACGGGCCGGCGGCGGCATCGTCGCGGTCAACCCGCTGCCCGAGACGTCGCTGATCCGGTTCCGTAACCCGCAGCGGCCCGCCGGTGTGCTCGGGCGCGGCACCGCCCTGGCCGACCAGTACCTCCAGATCCGGCTCAACGGCGACATGGCGCTGTTCCAGGCGCTGTCACGCCGCCTGCTCGACGCCGAGGCCGCCGCCCCGGGCACAGTGCTCGACCACGGCTTCCTCGCCGCGCACACCACCGGCTTCGACGCGTTCGCCGAGCATCTGCGGACGCTGTCCGACGACGACGTCCGCGCCGCCACCGGGCTCGCCGACAGCGAGATCGACGAGCTGGCCCGCCGGGTGCTGGCCGCCGAGAAGATCATCGTGTGCTGGGCGATGGGGCTCACCCAGCACGCCAACGCGGTGGCCACCATCCGGGAGGTGGTGAACTTCCTGCTCCTGCGCGGCAACATCGGCCGGCCGGGGGCCGGGGTCTGCCCGGTGCGCGGGCACAGCAACGTCCAGGGCGACCGCACGATGGGCATCTGGGAGAGGATGCCGGACGCGTTCCTCGACGCCCTCGGCGCCGAGTTCGGCTTCGCCCCGCCGCGACGGCACGGCCACGACGTCGTCAACGCGATCCGCGCGATGCGGGACGGGCGGGTGAAGGTCTTCGTCGGCATGGGCGGCAACTTCGTCGCGGCCGCGCCCGACACGGCCGTCAGCGAGGCGGCGATGCGCGGCTGCCGGCTCACCGTGCAGATCTCCACCAAGCTCAACCGCTCCCACGCGGTCACCGGCCGCCAGGCCCTCATCCTGCCCGCGCTGGGCCGGACCGAGATCGACGTGCAGGCCGGCGGCCCGCAGTTCGTCACCGTCGAGGACTCGATGGGTGCCGTGCACGCCTCCCGCGGCAGCCTGCCGCCGGCGGCGCCGTCGCTGCGCTCGGAGGTCGCCATCGTCTGCGGGCTCGCCCGGGCCACCCTCGGCGGGAGGACGGCGGTGGACTGGGCGGGCCTGGCCGGCGACTACCGGCGCATCCGCGGCCACATCGCCGCCGTCCTGCCCGCCTTCGCCGACTACGACGCCCGGGCCGGCCGGCCCGGGGGATTCCTGCTGCCGCACCCGCCCCGGGACAGCCGCAGCTTCCCGACCCCGGCCGGCCGCGCCGCCATCACCGTCAACACGCTGGAGGTGCTGCGCACACCGCCCGGGCACCTGCTGCTCCAGACGATCCGCTCCCACGACCAGTACAACACCACCGTCTACGGCCTGGACGACCGCTACCGCGGCATCCGCCACGGCCGGCGCGTCGTCCTCGTCCACCCCGACGACCTCGCCGCGCTCGGCATCCCCGACGGCGGCCAGGTGGACATCGTCAGCGTCCACGCCGCCGTCCACGCCGCCGTCGCCGTCGCCGGCAACGGGCAGGGCAACGGTGCCGAACGCCGGGCCGAGAACTTCCGCGCTGTCGCCTACCCCACCGCCCGCGGCTGCGCCGCCGCGTACTTCCCGGAGACGAACGTCCTCGTCCCCTTGGACAGCACCGCCCGGCGCAGCAACACGCCCACGTCCAAGTCGCTGATCGTCCGGCTGGAACCACGGTAGGCGCGGGCGACGCGGCAGGATCAGGACGGCTGTCGACGCGGGCAGCCCGCTGGTCACCAAGCCGATGGCGCAGCGTCGCCGGCCGGGCATGGTGGACCTCGCCGATCCGGACATGGGATACTTCGCGCCGTGTTTTCCGCGGCCGTCCCCCGGAGCGAGGATGATCAGGCCGCCTGTTCGGCCCTGACAGGTGTCGAGCCCCCTGGCGCCCTCCCAGCGACCCGGCCCGGAAAGCCCGGCAGGCAGCACTCCCTTCCGGACCACTCCCTTTCCCTTCCGGACCGCTCCCATGGGCCCACGGCATCCGGATCCGGCGCATCACGTCCGGATGACTTTTCCGGGGAGCAGCTCCAGGACCTGCACCGCCGGCTGGCCGCCGGCGACGCCACCGCGCTGGCCGAGGTGCACGCCCGCTACGCGGGCTGTCTCATGGCCGTAGCCACGCAGGTCACCGCCGACCGCGAGGCCGCGGCCGAGATCGTGCAGGACGTCCTGGTCCACCTGTGGGAGCACCCTCTGCGGTTCGACCCCGGACGCGGCAACCTGCGCGCCTACCTGGTCGTCATCGCTCGGCGGCGGGCGGTGGACTGGGTCCGGCGCGAACATGTGCGCAGGCCGTCGGATGCCGTCGCCCGGGAGCTGGCCGGCCTGCCCGACGGCCCGGCCGCCGACGCGGTGGTGCTGAGCGAAGCCACCGCGGCCATGGTGCGCCAGGGCGTGGCCGACCTGCCCCATCAACTGCGGGAGGCGGTGGAGCTCGCGTTTTTCGACGGATGCACGTACCGCGAGGCAGCCGCAAGGCTTACCATCCCGGAAGGTACGGTGAAATCCCGTATCCGAACAGCGTTACACAAACTGGCCGTCCGGCTGGAACGCGAAGGAGTCCACTCGTGACTGTGGGGGACGCCGGAGCCGGGTCCGGCGGGCCTGGGCACCTGCCCACCGCCGGATGCCGGGGGCATGTCGATGACCTGCTCGGGGCATACGTGCTCGGCGCCTGCGATCCGGACGAGACCATTGTCATCGAAACCCACCTCGGCCGCTGCGAACAGTGCCTGGCCGTCGCCGAGACCCTCGGCACCGGCCTGCTCGAACTGGTCGGGCCCGACGGCCGCCCCGTCCCCACGTCGTTTCCGGCGGGCGCGTTCTCCCCGACGGCCGTGCCGTCGGCCAACGGTGTGACGGCAGCCTCGGGCAGGGTGACACCACCGGATGGTCCGGAGGACATGGCCGGCGCTCCCGAGCCGGCCGGAACCGCGGATGCGTGGACAGCCGGGGACGCGTGGACAGCCGGCCCGCGTGCCGGCGGAGTCGAAGCGGTCGTGGCCGCGGCACTCGCCCGCCGTCCCGCCGCACCGCTCACAGCCGGGATCGCGGATCTTTACCTTGCCCAGGTCGCCGCCGTCGACCGGCTGCTGGCCGAGCTCACCGCACAGGAGTGGGCGCGCCCGATCGTCAACGGCTGGAACCCGCGGGAGTTGATCGCGCATCTGGCCGCTTCCGACGGGCTGCTCGCGGCCCGGATCGGCCTGGCGGTGGACCCGCCGGTGGAAAGCACCGACCTCGACGAGCGGACCGCCGCCGTCCACGCCCACCAGCACGGCTGGACGGCGGAACGCACCTGGCGGGCATGGCATGACGGGGCGGACCGGATCGCCGGCCGTCTCGGGCCGGCCGAGCCCTCCACCGCCCGGCCGGCCGCCCGGTCGGCCGCCCCGGACACGACATCCGCCGCCCACCTGCACGACCACCTGACCGCTCGGGCGTTCGAGACCTGGATCCACGGACGCGACATCGCCGAGCAGGTCGGCCTCACCATGCCGCTTCCTCCCGCCGCCCATCTCCACCGGATGGCCGACACGGCGATGCGCGCGCTCGACCCGAAACGGCGAGCCGCCCTGCCCGACCGGTCCAGGCAGGCCACCCTCCTGGTCGACCTGTCGGGCGCCGGTGGGGGCCGGTGGCTGATCGGGCCGGACGGCCCGCGCGAGATCCCCGGCACGGGGAAGGGGCCCGCCGCGGACGCGTGGCTGCGCACGCGCATCCTCGACTTCTGTCTCCTGGTCGCCGACCGCAGGCAGACAGCGGATCTCGGTGCCGAGATGGCGGGAGACATCGAGATCGCCCAGGCGATGCTCGACGTCGCACCCTCTTTTGCCGGCGCCTGACCGAGCGGCATCCACCACACGCGATTCCGGCTGTCCCGCGGTTTTCCCGGCCAGCGGATCGCGGGCGGACGTGTCGGCAAGGAGACATCTTCGATCCGGCCCGCCCTGGGCGCCGAACTCTCCTCGACGCCGGCACCACCAACCCGACCGACCGGCCGGCGTCAGAAGGAGAGATCATGCGTACCCGTCGGCTCACCGTCGCCCTCGCGGCTTCCACCACCGCGCTCCTGCCGGTCCTGCTCACCGGCCTGTCGTCCCCTGCCTCAGCGGCCGTCGAGACCTGCGTCAACCAGTTCACCGGCGCCGCGCTCACCGCCACCGTCGTCGGGAGCGACGGCGCGGACTTCATCACCGCCCGGAGCAACGACGTGATCTCGGCCAAAGGCGGGAACGACGTTGTCTACGTCAGCCCGTTCGTGAGCAACGTGACGATCTGCCTCGGTGACGGCAACGACCAGTTGGTCTTCACCGGCGGCACACCGGTGAGCCCGCTTTCGGTCATGGGCGGTCCGGGCAGCGACAGCATCCCGGGCAGCAACGGCAACGACGCGCTCAACGGGGGTGACGGGACCGACTCGATCGACGGACGGGGCGGCTACGACACCTGCAAGAACGGGGAGTTCGTGGTCAACTGCGAGATCATCCTCTAGGAAGCCACCGCACGACGCCTTCCCGGACGATAAAGATCTTGTAAATCTGTCGATCAGGGATCTGCCGGCAGGCAGGACGTGGGCTGAACCAGCGGTTCACAAGGGGCCGGAGGCAGCGCGATCATGCTTGTCCCGCGCTGCCCGAGGCCAGCCCCCGGGCCGCTGGCAGCGACACCGCGCTGCCCTCAGAGCGGGGACACGCCACCGGCGGCCGCGCCTGTGACACGAACCCCACCTGTGACACGAACATATGCGGGGGCCGGCGGGAGATCTCCCGCCGGCCCCCGCTATCGCTTGATGATCTTCCGTGCTACTCGCGGCCGAACTGCTCGCGAAGCCGGCGCAACGCTTCCTCGTCGATCGCGGAGGCGGGCTGCTCCGACTCGGCGGAGGTGTAGGACGACGGCGCGACCGCGGCGGCCTCGGCCTCCTGAGCGGCGCGGATCTGTGCCTGGTGCGCCTCGTAGCGCTGCTGGGCCTCGGCGTACTGCCGCTCCCACTCGGCCTGCTGCTCCTCGAAGCCGGGCAGCCACTCCCCCGTCTCCGGGTCGAAGCCCTCGGGGTAGACGTAGTTGCCCTGCTCGTCGTACTTGGCCTCCATCCCGTACTGGGACGGGTCGAAGGCCTCGCCGTCGGGCAGCAGCGCGCTGCTGTCGTTGGCCTGCTTGAGGGACAGGCTGATCCGGCGACGGTCCAGGTCGATGTCGATGACCTTGACGAGGATCTCGTCCCCGACGTTGACGACCTGCTCGGGGATCTCCACGTGGCGCTCGGCCAGCTCGGAGATGTGCACCAGGCCCTCGATGCCCTCGTCCACCCGGACGAACGCGCCGAACGGCACGAGCTTGGTGACCCGGCCCGGCACGACCTGGCCGATGGCGTGGGTGCGGGCGAACTGGCGCCACGGGTCTTCCTGGGTGGCCTTCAGTGACAGCGACACCCGCTCCCGCTCCAGGTCGACGTCGAGGACCTCGACCGTGACCTCCTGGCCCACCTCGACGACCTCGGACGGGTGGTCGATGTGCTTCCAGGACAGCTCGGAGACGTGCACCAGGCCGTCGACACCACCGAGGTCGACGAACGCGCCGAAGTTGACGATGGAGCTGACAACACCCTTGCGGATCTGGCCCTTGGCGAGCTGGGCGAGGAACTCCGAGCGGACCTCGCTCTGGGTCTGCTCCAGCCAGGCCCGGCGGGAGAGGACCACGTTGTTCCGGTTCTTGTCCAGCTCTATGATCTTGGCTTCGAGCTCACGGCCGACGTAGGGCTGCAGGTCGCGGACGCGGCGCATCTCCACCAGGGAGGCCGGCAGGAAGCCGCGCAGCCCGATGTCGAGGATGAGGCCGCCCTTGACGACCTCGATGACGGTGCCGTTGACGACGCCGTCCTCTTCCTTGAGCTTCTCGATCGTGCCCCAGGCGCGCTCGTACTGGGCGCGCTTCTTCGACAGGATGAGCCGGCCTTCCTTGTCCTCCTTCTGGAGAACGAGGGCCTCGACATGATCGCCGACGGTGACGACCTCGTGCGGGTCGACATCGTGCTTGATCGAAAGCTCCCGGGACGGGATGACGCCTTCGGTCTTGTAGCCGATGTCAAGGAGCACCTCGTCGCGGTCCACCTTGACGATGGTTCCGTCGACGATGTCGCCGTCGTTGAAAAATTTGATCGTTTTGTCGACGGCGGCGAGGAAGTCCTCGGCCGAGCCGATGTCGTTGACCGCGACCTGCGGGGTGGTCGGGGTAGGCGGTGTGGTCACGGTCTCCACGGGTCGTACGTCGGTGGTGCTCGTCAAGGGGTCGGCTCCGACTACGGGGTTCGTCGTATGCACGAGGGCCGGGTCGAACCGCCGGGACGGAGGGACAGGGACCGTGCTAAACGAACACTGTCGATACCGAAAGCGACGCTCGAGCGGATCTGCTACGTCTGAGATCCACGGACTCTCGTGCCAGTCCTAAGTCTAGGGACCGGTGTCCAAGGTGGTCAACGCCAGGGGCCCGTAACCTCGTCCAGGATCACAGGACCGGCGGGGCCGCCGGGCGCACGGACCACTGCGAGGCCACGCCGGCAGACCCGGCGCGCCCGCCCGCATACCACCGCCGGCGTCCAGGGGCCCGCCTGACACTGCGAGGATCGATGCCGTGAACGGAGCAGAACACCCCGGCCCGGCAGCCCGCGAGCCGGCGCCCGCCCGCCGGGCCGCGCCGCAGTACCCTCCGGGCCACTACCACCCGGCGGAGTTCGGCTACAGCGACATCGACGACGACAGTGCCCGGTGGGCCAGCCGCGGCTACTGGGACGCCACCGCCGACGACTACCAGGCCGAACACGGCGCCTTCCTCGGCGACACCGACTTCCTGTGGTGCCCGGAGGGGCTGCGGGAGGCCGACGCCGGGCTGCTCGGCGAGGTCCGCGGCCGCACCGTCCTGGAGATCGGCTGCGGTGGCGCGCAGTGCGCCCGCTGGCTGGTCGCCCGCGGCGCCGAGGTGGTGGCGCTGGACCTCTCCGCCGGGCAGCTGCGGCACGCCCGCGCGCTGTCGGCCGCCACCGGTGTGCCGGTCCCCCTGGTGCAGGCCGACGCGGCCCGGCTGCCGCTGGCCGACGCGAGTGTGGACACGGCCTGCTCCGCCTTTGGCGCGATCCCGTTCGTCGCGGACAGCGCCGCGGTCATGCGCGAGGTCGCCCGGGTGCTGCGGCCCGGCGGCCGCTGGGTCTTCTCCACGACACATCCGATGATCTGGTCGTTTCCCGACCACCCGGGCAAGGAGGGGCTGACGGTCGTGCGCAGCTACTTCGACCGCCGGGCCTACGTGGAACGGGACTGGGCCGGCCGGACGACCTACGCCGAGACGCACCGGACCGTCGGTGACCGGGTCCGGGAGCTGGTGGCGGCCGGGCTGCGCCTGCTGGACGTGATCGAGCCGGAGTGGCCGGCCGGTCACGACCGGGTCTGGGGCCAGTGGGGGCCGGTGCGGGGCCGCTTCTTCCCGTCCACCGCGATCTTTGTGACCGACAGGCCCGCCGGGCCCGCCTGACACCCACTGCCACGTACTGACACGTCCCGACAGGCACTGACAGGCACTGACAGGCACTGACAGGCACTGACAGGCGGCAACGGGATGCCGGACAGGTACCGGCAAAGTGGCGGCAGGCGCTGACAGGTACCGACAGAAGCGGTCACGGGTGCGATATTCGGAGTCCGGCGGGACTGGCCACTGATTTCCCGGCACGGGAATGTCGCATCGGGTAGTGGAAAAATCACTGCTGTGACGCCGGGGGTTGATGACGGGCCAGTAGTCCTTCCAAACGCGACGAACGCACTCCCATCTGTGATGGACGTCCTCGCGGCCAATGGCCTCCTCCCGGCCAGCGGCGCCATGACGGGCCACGGCACGGCCACCACCACCGCGGCAGGCCGCCCCCGGGCCGACAGCGCCGCGACGGGCCGTGCCACGGTGGACGGAGGCACCGCGCACAGGGAGACCGGACACAGGGGCACGGCACGCGGGGGCACGGCA
>NZ_CEVIVC010000115.1:3452-16785 GCF_982290645.1 Protofrankia sp. CiP1_Cm_nod4 | reverse complement strand
CGTTTCGATACCGTCTGATCTGGTTTCGACACTTCGACAGCGGTTCGCTTTCGCTCGCCTTCCTGGTCCCCATCTGACGCATCTGATGCGCCTTTTCCTTATCGCTCACCACGACGGCCTGAGGGCTCGTAGTGACGGTTCCGGTGCGGGTCGTGTCGGTGGCTGAACGGTACGATGCTCCGGTGGGCAAGCTCGATTCGTGAGTCACGGAAGGTCCAGCCAGGCGGTCACGAGCGCAGATGAAGCGTTCCGGCGCGTCACACGGTCGGTGGCTACCGCGGCGCGGGTACGACCACGCTCGCGCCGCCGTCGACAGCGAGCGTTGCCCCGTGGAGATAGTCGGCCCCGGCGAGGTACGCGATCGCATCCGCGATCTCCTCCGGCCGGAACAGGCGGCCGAGCGGGAAGGCGCGGGTGAGGCCCTCAAGGACCTGGACGACGGCGTCAGTGCCGGGAGTGTGGGTGGGGCCCACCGCGATGGCGTTGACGTTCACACCGGACGGGCCGAACTCGGCCGCCCACGCGCGGGTGATCGATTCGAGTCCGGCCTTGACTGCGCCGTAGGCCGCCGATGTCGACGTGCCGACCCGCGCGGCGACGGTCGAGACGTTGACGACAGCGCCGTGCCCGCGCGCGGCCATCTTCGGGATCAGCGCCTGGCCGAGGAGGAACGGGGCGCGCAGGTTCACGTCGACCAACGCGTCGAAGAGGGCCTGGTTCGTCGCCGTGGTTGGCGCGAACCGGTAGTACCCGGCGTTGTTGACGAGAATGTCGACGTCGTCGAGGGCGGCGAGCGCGGTGAGGCCGCTGGGGGTCGCGAGATCGGCGATGACCGGCCGCGCGACCCCGCTGGCGTGCTCGATCCCGGCGACGACCTCCGCCGCCTTCGCCGCGTCGCGCCCGGTGACGATGACGTGGGCGCCGCGAGCGGCGAGTGCTTCGGCGGCGGCCCGGCCGATGCCGGACGTCGACCCGGTGACGAGCGCTGTGCGGCCGTCGAGGGTCATCGCTGCGCGGCCTTCGCCAGCGTGACGTCGACGGGGGTGCCCGCGAGTCCGTATCCGTCGCGGCTCGTCTCGTCGACGATTACGTAGACGTACGGACGGATCGCTTCGGCCTTCTCGACCTCGACGACGGCGTCGGTGATCCGGGCGATGAGCTCGGACTTCTGTACGGGGTCGAGCGAACCGGCCGGGATCTGAACGGTGACGACGGGCATGAGGGCGTCCTCTCCGACTAATACTATGGCGATCGCCATAGTATGGCGCCCACCATAGTATGGCCGGCAGCGAAAGACAAGGAGTCCAAGGGAGTCCAGATGCCGAGAACCTCAACCGCCCGCGGCGCCGCAATCGCTGCCGCTGCCGACCTGTTCCGCCGCCAGGGGTACGCGGCGACCGGCCTGGAGACGATCCTCGCCGCCAGCGGGGCGCCGAAGGGCTCGTTCTACCACCACTTCCCGGGCGGGAAGGAGGAGCTCGCCGTCGAGTCGATCGCGTTCAGCGGTGACCGGGTCCGAGAGCTGATCGATCACCTCGCCGCCGCGGCGCGCACACCTGGTGAGCTTGTCGCGGCGATCGCCGCGAAGCAGGCGGCGGACCTCCGAGAGTCCGGCTACGAGCGCGGCTGCCCCGTCGCGACGGTCGCCCTGGAGCTCGCCGGCATCACGGACGCGGTCGCGGAGACCTCGAGCGCCGCATTCGAGCGTTGGGCCGAGCCCCTCGCCGACAAACTCAGATGGGCAGGCCGGCCCGCAGCGGAGGCCCGGCGTCTGGCCCGCTGGGCAGTCGCCACGCTCGAAGGCGCGCTCCTGCTCGCGCGTACCGCCCGCGACGCGTCGATCGTGACCGACGCGGCCGCGATCACCGCCACCGTCCTCGACGGCGAGGCCTCGCCAGCTTCGACGGCGTGATGGGGCAGGTCACCGTCGTGGCGCGCTATCGAACTCGGACTGCCGCGCTGCCCGCCGCCCCGCTCATCGCCGCGCCGCTGTCGGGACGGCTCCGAGCTCGACGTTCACGCTGCCCGGCCGCCCGGATCTCCTCGACGCGCGACCGCAAGGGGCAACCTGATGGACCTGACGTGTCACACGATGTCGTACGTGCCGCCGATCCCGGACCGGCCGACTGCTTCACCGATCATCAGGAGTTTCCGAGGACGACGCTCTGAATCAGACTGCTCTTCAGGAAAGCGGCCTCGTCGACATCCTGACTCACGTAGTCGTCCCCGCGACGGTCGTTTCAGGGATGAGTCTCGTTCGTGATCTCCGAGAACCGCGGGGGCGCGGACGGCTGAACGATGTCCGCCCTGGCCTGCGCGATGATCTCCTGGGCGTGCCGCTCGATCTCCTCGGGGTCGAGACCAAGAGCCGTACCGATGTGGGCAGACCACACCATGGCCCGCAGGTCGGTTTCAAAATCGAGTTCGGCCCGCAGGTTCTGCCGTGCCGCCTCGCGGTTCTGGCTCACCATCACGAAGGTGGACAGGAAGATCGCTTCCAGGCTGACGATCATCGTGAGCAGTCCGAACGGATACGGATCGAAGACGCCAGCCCGGCCGAACACGCCCTCGTTCAGCAGAACCCAGACACCGAACCAGATGGCGTGGAGATACACGAACGGCAGGGAACCCGCAAACGACGTGATCGCATCGGCCGCGCGGTCCTGCGACGTGCGCATCCGCACGAAGAGGACCCGTTCATTGGGGACCCGTACGTGGGGGCGGCCACTGCCACCCCCACCGGCGCGGCGCGCCTGACTTTGATCATCAACGGAAGGGCTCATGGCACTCATACTCGGGGCTCCACCCACAGTGTCAGGTAGCTACCGGAAGAGCGACGAATCCGGTTACCGGCATCCAACGCCGTAGCCCTGCCGCCCGAAATTCGCGACCCGTCTCGCAACCCATCCCGATCACATGCGAAAGCGGAACCGGCGGCAAGGCAGGCGGGTTCGTAAGTGAGCTCCGGCTTGGCCGTGGCGGGTAGGGCTGACGCGGGTTAGCTCGCCGGCGAACCGGCCGGCGAGGGTACGGGCGTGCCAGCGCGGACGGGGGGCCGGACAAGAGATCTTGGACCGGCTCGTGCTGGAAGTATGCCTTTCAGGTCGGCTGACCCGACGACGCTGCGGCGCCGGAGTTAACGGCGTCTTCGAGACGGCGGATCACCTCCGGGCCGATCATCGCGTCGGCCTTGATACCAGCGCGGCGTTGAAACGCCTGCACGGCATGCTCGGTTCCCACGCCTGGAATGCCATCGATCGGCCCTCTGTAGTAGCCGAGGACCCGCAGGTAATCCTGAATTTGTCTGATCACACGACGCCGGATGACGCGGGATTCGAGCCAGTCATCGACAAGGCTTTCGCTGCGCGAGAGCAAGCCCCGCACCGCACGTTCAACGCCGACCGCCACCGACAGGTATGCCCGGTCCGGCTCTCCCCAGCTAGTGATCGGCTTTGCATCTTCCGGCAGCACCTGTAGGCGCGCGACCGGCAGGCGTTCCCAGCGACACGGACGAACGACCACGGGAACCAGCGCCAAGCTGCCTCGATCGTGCAGCTCAAGTGCCCTGCGCAACTCCCGGCCATACGCGTACTGCGAGGCGACGAAGTCCGCAGACAGGAGAGCGATCACTATGTCCGCCGACTCGAGGCGAGAGCTGATCTCCGAATCCCAGTCAGCCCCGGGCAGGAGCTCGCGGTCATACCAGTCCACGACGATCTGCTCATGACGAAGCGGCGCGAGATGCTTGCGTAACTCCGCCAGGATCGGCTCATCCTCGTGAGCATAGGAGTAGAAGATCTTGAGCGGGCCACGGGAAGCGGCGCTACGCCCACTCCACGGGCGCTCCGATGCTCGCACAGTCAGGTTGTCCGACTCGCCGGGCGCCCGGCCGACATCGACTTGGTCTCCCATCACGCCTGCCTTAACCGTAAGCACCGTGTCCCGCTTGGCAGCAATATACGTCGACAGTTCAGGAGACCAGTAACGTGACGCCGATGGTGTTGTCGTGCACGCTCGCGGCGACCACGGTCACGGCGGCCGGCGTCCCGTCCGGGCTGGACGGGACGCGTCCGGAACCCGGGTCGACAAGGCCGACAAAAATGTCGATAACGCCGTTTGTCACCTTGTCAGGCGACCGAGAGAATCGCCGGCGACCGGAATCGAGTCCTCCCGCTCCTGGCTACATAGCGTAGCGCCTAGTTGTGGATCAATCATCATGCCGAGGCCCCGGGGAAGGCACGGCGTGGAAATGAGCGCGACCGAGCAGCGCTACGCCCCGCTCACGCGGGCGTTCACCCTGGCAACTGCGTCCAGCACGGCGGTGGCGAACAGGTCGGGATGGACCACCGGAAGATCATGATCGGCTGCTACCGGGATGACATGTGCCCCGAGCTGGTCGGCCAGTTGCCGTTGCAAGGCGGGGCGGCACAGTGTGTCGTTTGAGGAGAGCCAGCGGGGCTGCCGTCGCAAGAGTGGTCCACAACAGGCGGTCGCGGCGGTTCTGCCGGTAGTTCAGTGCGCAAGCTGTCAGGACCAGGCCCGCGACCCGCTGCGGATGAGCCAACGCCATATGCGTTCCCACCAAGCCGCCGAGGGAGAATCCGCACACGATCACGCGGTCGATATTCAGGACGTCGAGCACCGCTATGACGTCTTCGGCGCAGTCGGCGATGGAGAACTCCCCGGCGATCGGCAGTCCGCGTCCGTGGCCACGCTGGTCCAGGCCGACAATCGGATGCCGCTGGGACAGCGGTGGCAGCAACCCGAAGAAATTGACGTCCAGCGACCAGGTCCACCCGTGCAGCAGCAACACCGGCAGTACACCGTCCCGGTCGGCCCGGGTCTGCCGCACGAAAACCTCCCCGCGGCCGGGGACCTGCAACATACGACCGGGCGGCAGCTCGGGACGCCATCCCTGTATGTGTGAGCGCGATGCGCGGGCCGGTCGGAGGAAGCCTGCCGTGCGCCGCGCCGCGCCACGCGGACACGGGCTGTCTGCATGCTCGAAATTTACATGCAATCAGCTTGCGATCAGCGGCAGGGTGTCTCGCCCTGCCGCCTGTGGGGTGCCAGAAGTCGGCTTGGGTCTGTGAGCTGGGATGATGTGACGGCGCGACTGTCGGCATGATGGTCAGCTATGTCCGCGCGCCCGCTCTGTCTGATCTTCGTGCGGGTGTGTGGCTGGCTGGTCCTACTCGGCCGTTCGTCGGCGTCCAAGGACATCGAGTTGCTCGTGCTGCGGCACGAGGTCGCGGTGCTACGCCGCACCCAGCCCAAGCCCCGGTGAGACTGGGCGGACCGGGCGGTACTCGCCGCACGGATCCAGCTTCTGCCGAAGACGCTGCGAGCGCACCGGCTGATCACCCCAGGAACCGTCCTACGGTGGTATCGCCGTCTGGTCACACGAAAGTGGACCTACCCGCAGCGGGCTGGACGACCGCCGGCCAGCACGAAGATCGCGACCCTCATCGCACGACTCGCGACCGAGAACACGACGTGGGGGTACCAGCGGATCCAGGGTGAGCTACTCAAGCTCGGCCACCGGGTCGGCGCGTCCACGATCCGCCGAATCCTGACGTCCCTCAGGCTGCTCCGGCCCCGAAACGCCAGACCGACACGACGTGGCGGCAGTTCCTGCGCGCCCAGGCATCGACCATGCTGGCGGTCGACTTCTTCCAGGCGGACCGCGCCGTGACGCTGCGGCGTCTGTACTGCTTCTTCGTCGTGGAGGTCGGCTCCCGTCACGTCCACGTCCACGTCCACGGGGTCACCGCAACCCGGACGGACCGTGGACCACCCAACAAATCCGGAACCTCCTGGTGGACCTCGGTGACCGGGCGGCCGACTTCCACTTCCTGGTCCGCGACCGGGCCGGGCAGTTCACCGCGTCCTTCGACGCGATCCTCGCCGACGCCGGCATCACCACGGTCACGATCCCGCCCCGAACTCCGCGGGCGAACGCCTACGCGCAACGGTTCGTCCGCACGGTCCGGACCGAGGTCACCGACCGGATTATGATCTTCAGTGAACGGCGCCTCCGTACCGTCCTGGTCGAATATGTCACGCACTACAACGGACGACGCCCCTATCGCGGTCGCGACCTTCAGCCGCCACGGCCCGACCACCCCGTCGCCGACCTGACCCAGGAACGGATCAGACGCCGTCCGGTCCGACGTCGTCGCTCCGTGGTGCCCGTGAGCCCACAAGTCAGTCGTCGACATACCGTCCGGTTGGTTTTATCTTGGACACATGGCAGGCGGTGCGGCTGTGACGAGGCCGGCTACGGCGAAGGGCGAGGCCACGCGCGCCTTCTTGCTGCGCACGGCCGGGCGGGTGTTCGCCGAGCGTGGCTATGCCGTGGCCACCATGGCCGACCTGATCGAGGCGTCAGGCATGACCAAGGGGGCGTTCTACTTCTACTTCCGCTCCAAGTCCGACCTGGCGCTCGCCGTGCTGGCCGGCCAGAAGACCCACCTGCTGGAGCAGGTCGGCACACGCCTGGCGTCCCGGCCTCGCGCCGTGGATCAGCTTCGCGACCTGGTCCCAGCGATGCTGGACCTGATCGTGACCGAGCCTGCGACGTGGACCGTCACCCGGCTGGCCCGGGAGCTGGCGGCCGAACCCGACCTCGCCGACCGGGTCGGCCGGCCGATGGCGGAGTGGGTGGAGGCTGTCGCGGACATCGTGCGCCGCGGTCAGTCCGAGGGCGATCTGCGCACTGGCCTCGACCCCGACGCGGTCGCCGCCGTACTCGTCGCCGCGTTCGACGGGCTCAAGTCGCTGACCGACGTTCTTGACGAACCGGCCGGGCCGTCCCGATTCATCGACCGAGCCAAGGTCCTGGGCCAGCTCGTGGAGTGGGCCTTGTGCGAACCCGGTAGCCCAGCCGACGGCCTTTCCGAGCCCGCTGCCGACAGCACTCCGCGACCGTCTCCGGGGAAGAGCTGACCCCCGCCCGCCAGCACACCCGGACCAAAGATCGACGGTGTGACGGAATCATGCGGGGAACCCGTACCCTCAAAAAAAACCGACCAGATGGTATGGAGATGAAAATGGACCTCAGCGGACAGACGGCACTCGTGACGGGCGCGTCGACCGGCATCGGCGTGGTCTTCGCGCGTGAGCTCGCCGCCCGCGGCGCCGACCTCGTGCTGGTCGCCCGCAGCGAGGACAAGCTCGTGGCGCACGCGGCGGACCTCACCCGGCAGTACCAGGTGCACACCAAGGTGATCGCGGTGGACCTCGAGCAGCCCAGCGCCGTGGACGAGATCGCCGGACGGCTGGAGGCGCTCGGCCGGCCGATCGACGTCCTGGTCAACAACGCCGGTTTCGCGACCCACGGCGACGTGGTCTCGACCGACCGGGACCGCCTGGTGGGACAGGTGCGACTGAACTGCGAGGCCGTGGTCGTGCTGACCGCCCGGTTCCTGCCCGCCATGGTCACGCGCGGGCGCGGCACCGTCATCAATGTCGCGAGCACCGCGGCGTTCCAGCCCGTCGCGCACATGGCGGTCTACGCCGCGACCAAGGCGTTCGTGCTCTCCTTCACCGAAGCGCTCTGGGCGGAGGCGAAGCCCGCCGGAGTCCAGGTAGTCGCGCTGTGCCCCGGCTCCACCGACACGCCGTTCTTCGAGGTCGTCGGCGCGCAGGAAGCGTCGGTCGGCCGCCGCCGCTCACCCGAACAGGCGGTGGCGACCGCCCTGCGAGCGATCGACCGCGGCCGACCGACAGCTGTCGACGGCCTCGGGAACACACTCGTCACGAAGCTTCCCCGCGTCCTGCCCAGACGCGCCGTGATCCGCCTGGCCGAACGCGCGGTGCGCCCGTCCACCGAGCACCAAAGCCGGGTCACAGCACCGCGTTCCAAATAACTCACGGCCACGCGGCCGTAGCACGGCAGGCCAGCATGTACGCGACACCGACACCAACAATTCGGATCTGACGCCGGACTCGTTTGCTCAGTGTTCCCACGACCGATCATCAGTCCTCGGCCGCCGCCCGCCGCTTCTCAACGGCCAGTCCCTGTCACCCCGGCACCACACACCACCCGGAGAGCTGCGGTTACGAAGCATCAACAAGGGTTCACGCTATTCATCCGTCCAGCCTTCCTCTCGCCCGTAGCCCTCAGTGGGCGTTCTGTGGTGATTCGCCGGTTTCCGGTCTGGGTTGATCTATGGGGTGGAGTGAGGGAGGACGAACAGGCCGGGATCGGGTTCGGTGAGAACACCGCGTTCGACCAGCCGTTTCAGCTTGGCCCGGATGCCCTCGATATGGCGGGGTCCGGTGCCGGTGCCCAGGGCCAGGCAGACGTCCTTGGCGTGCAGCCCGTCGTGGTCGGGGGTGAACACGGCCAGCACCTCTCGATACCCTGGCGGCAGCGGTTCCGCTGGGGCGTGGGTGGCCTCGGCGGACAGCTCCAGCACCGTCTGGCGGGTGATCTCCAGTCGTTCCAGGGTGTGCTCGGTGGCGGTGAGCTGGTCACGCAGTTCGGTGATCTGTTCTCGTAGCTGCTCGACGGTGCGTCCGAGGCGTGTCCGTCGGGTCTCGATCTGTTCCAGCAGCCGCTGTGTCGACATCCCGCTCCCTTGTCGTGCGCCGGGTCCTCCCGTCCCGGTCAGGCCGGCGGGTCCCGCCAGGTCGGGGTGGTGGTGCCGGTCAGCCGGCGGGTCATCACGTCCACCATCGACCAGTGGATCATCGCGGTCGTGCTGGCGGGTCGCGTCTCGTAGTCCCGGGCGAGGCGGCGGTGCAGCATCAGCGTGCCGAAGGCCTGTTCGACTCTCCGCCGCTGGGGCAGCGGGGTGAACCCCCGCGTCCCCGCGGCACGCCCGACGACCTCCACGTCGATTCCCAGGCCGGCCCCGTGGGCGACGACGGTGTTTGTGAACCCGGCGTCCACCCACGCCTTACGTATCGATGGTGCCGCGGCGGCCACCCGGTCCAGCAGGGCGGTGCCGATGGTGTGGTCGTGCACGCTGGCGGCGACCACGACCACCGCGACCAGCAGACCGAGGGTGTCCGTGGCGATCCTGTGGGGCTCCGGAATCCCGATTCGGGCGGTGACCTGGGTGTTTGCCTACCGGACGGGGTCTGTGCCGGGCAGGCTGGATGGTCATGGTGTGGTCGCTGCTCTACGCCCTGACGCGGAACGGCACTGTTGCGTTGGCGAAGTCCACCACCGCAGCTACCACTCGGGCATGATCGGGTGATGGGTCGACGTCCTGCCCGTCCACCGGTCCCAGCTTCGGAGTTCGCCGGTTTTCGGTTCCCACCCGAGGTGATCGTGCTGGCGGTTCGCTGGTACCTGCGCTACGCCCTGTCCTACCGCGACGTCGAGGAGTTCCTCGCCGAACGCGGTCTCGTCGTCGACCACGTCACGATCTACCGGTGAGTGCGCCGGTTCACCCCGCTGCTGATCGACGCGGCCCGGCCGTGCCGGCACACGCCGGGTGATCGTTGGTTTGTCGACGAGACGTAGGTGAAGGTCGCCGGTCGGTGGACCTACCTGTACCGGGCGATCGACCAGTTCGGCCAGGTCATCGACGTCCTCGCCAGTGAGCATCGGGACCTGGCCGCGGCCCGATGCTTCTTCACCCAGGCGCTGTCGCACGGCCGCCGGCCGTGCGAGGTGACCACCGACCGGGCCGCCGCCTACCCGCGGGTCCTTGACGAGCAGCTACCCGCCGCCCAGCACATCGACGACCGGTATGCGAACAACCCGATCGAAACCGATCATGGCAGGTTCAAGGCGCGGCTGCGGCCGATGCGCGGGCTGAAACGTTTCCGTTCCGTGCAGGTGATCGGCGCCGGGCAGGCGTTCGTGCAGAACATCCGCCGCGGCCACTATGAACTCGGAACGGACGCCGAACCCCGCCAGCGGCTGACGGCTGCCTTCACCGAGCTCGCGCTGGCCGTCTGAGCACCCGCCCGGCACAGGTCCACCATGCCTTGCCTCCGCCCAATGCAACAGAGCCATTTGTTTTCCCGGGCGGCCCTGCTGGTTTATTCAGGCTGCGAGGGTGAAGTCGAGTCGGGCGAGGTGGGTGGCGCGGGTGCGGTCGAGGGGCTTCCCGGTCCAGTAGGCATCGAGCCGGATCATGTTGATCGCGGTTGCGGCGATGTTGTGTTCGAGGGCGGTCTTCGGTAGGCCGATGTAGCGGGCGGTGCGGGTGCCGGCGACGTGGGTGGTCTGGCGCATGGTGCCCTCGATCCCGGCCCGGGCGGCGTAGCGGCGCTTCCACGTGTCGGTCGTCTGCTCGGCCCGCGCGGCGGCCAGGGCTTCGTGCAGGCCACGGTCCCGGATGGTGATCTGCCGGCGGGTGCCCTTCGTGCACAGTGCACGTTTCGGGCAGGGGCCGCGGTCCGCCTTCGCCCAGGTCACCACGATCGCGTCGGTGTCTCGCTGGCGGCACGGGGTCCACGATCTGCTGGCCCTGCCCTCGGGGCAGGTGCCGCGTCGCTGGTCGAAGTCGAAGGAGAAACTCGCCTTGTCATAGCCCTGTCCGGCCCTGGCCTGGGCGGACTGGTCGAGCAGGACCGGGGTGGCCAGCGTGATCCCGTAGGCCCGGGCGGAGCGGACGATCTGCTCGGCGCTGGGGTAGCCGGAGTCGAGCAGGTGCTCGGCGGGCAGCAGCCGGTTGCGCGCGAGCCCGGCGTGGATCTCCTCGAGCGCGGCGGCGGCGTCGGAGGTGGTCGCCACCGTGGTCAGCACCCCGGTGATCACGTTGGGGAGATCGCCGCGCCCGGTAGTCTTCGTCGCGGTCGTCGCGGTCGTCGCGGTCGTCGCGGTCGTCGTAGCGGGGTCGGGTGGGTTGCAGGTCTCGGTGAAGTGGACCTTGTAGCCGTCCCAGCCGTGGTCGCGTTTGACGCTGTGGCGGGCGTCGAGGTCGTAGGGGGAGATCAGGCGGTCTCTGCCGGGCGGGAGACCGTCCCCGCCCTCGGACTCGCTCTCCCGCCGCCGTACCCCCTCCGTCCCGGTGTTCGTGGTGTACCGGTAGAACTGCTGGACCCAGATCCGGCGCAGCGCGTCGACGGCGGGGATCTCCCGCAGCCAGGCCGGGGCCCCGGGCGAGGAGATCACCTTCAGCAGGTGGTAGCCGTCGCGGCCGTAGTCGAGCATGAGGGCCTTGCGCCGGGTCTCGGACTCGGGCAGGTGCAGGTTGCCGACCCGCGCCCCGTAGCGCAGCTGCCAGGACGCGTCGATCACCCCGGTCAGCCACGCCGGGGCGGCGCTGGCCAGCGCCTCGAGCGTGGCGCGCAGGGTCTCCCCGGCCAGTTCGAGACGGCACAGGTGCCGGATCGCGCCGAGCATGTGGGTGGAGTCGGTGCGCGCCCGCCCGCCCGCCTTCACCAGGCCCCGGGCGGCGAGGCGTTCGAGCAGTGCGTCCAGCGCGAGGGTCGCGAGATCCCCCTCGACGAGCCGCGCGCGGAACTCGGACAGGACGCTGGGGTCGAACCCGGAGTCGTCGAGCTCGAGGCCGAGGGCGTACTTCCAGAACACCCGGTCGCGTACCGCGTCCGCGGCCTGCCGGTCCGTGAGGTTCTCGCTGAACTGCAGCACCGTGACCATCATCAGCTGGGCCGGGGGGATCGCTGGACGGCCCCGCACCTCGAACGCCGCGGTGAACCGTTCGTCCTCGTACACCGCGCCGAGCTCCTCGCGGATGCGCATCGCCAGGCTGCCCTTCGGGAACGCGGCGCAGGCGACCTCCACGGTCCGTGCGGGTATCTCGGGCCAGGGTCTCGGCTGCATGGACACGCGCGCCATCGTCCCGACCCGACGCCGGACGATCCATTACCGGCCCGCGTGTTGCGCGCCGTGTTGGATGCCGCCGACACCGCTACACAACGTCGACCCAACCCTGCGGTAGCACCGCTGACGCGATCAAGTCCGGCCATCGGCACCAGCGAGACGTCACCCTCCCAGCCTGAATAAACCAGCAGGGCCCCGGGCCCCAGAAAAACCGGCAGACCGGATGAAACGGACTCAGGGCGGGGGTGTGTCGTCCAGGCCGCGGGCCGGCCACGACGCCGGCCGCGCCACCCCGTCCGGCAGCACCGTCGAAGAATCCCCTGTCGCCGACTCGAGCTGCTCCTGCGTCAGCTCCACCGTGTCGGTGAGGTCCGCCCCGAACAGCCGGGCGCGGGTGAGATTCGCTCCGAACAGCCGGGCACCGGCGAGATTCGCCCCGAACAGCCGGGCGCGGGTGAGATTCGCCCCGTGCAGCCAGGCGCGGGTGAGATTCGCCCCGCGTAGCTGGGCGTTGGTGAGGTTCGCCCAGGACAGCTGGGCGTCGGTGAGGTTCGCCCGGTTCAGCAGGGCGCCGGTGAGCACGGCGCCGGTGAGCACGGCGCGGGGCACGCCGTCGCGAGGGGGCAGCCGGCCGAGAACGGTGAGGGCGGCCTGGATATCGGTGTCCGGCCCGGACGGCGCCGGCACCGGCGCCGGTGCCGCGCTCGTGCTCTCCGTTTTGCCGGCCGACGGTAGGTCGGCGGTGCCCGGCGGCGCCGCCGCGGCTGGGGGCGGAGGCCGGTCGCGCTGGCGGCGCAGGGCGCCGGGCCGGCCGGGAATGGTGTGTTCCCGCACGAACGCGGAGAGGACCTCGACGACGGTGCGGTGGTGGGTGGCCGCGTCGACGGCGATCTGTTCCAGGGCGTAGAGGCCGCCGAGGCGGACGTCGAGGGTGTCCGAGCCGAGTTGGCTAACGGCGGCGGTGTAGCGGTCGGCCAGCTGCGCCTCCCGCTCCCGCTCGTGGGTCTGCTGGTCGCGGACGCGGGCCTGCTCGTTGGCGCGACGGGTCTCCTCCAGGTTCATCGTGACCCCGAAGAACGCGATCAGCCCGGCGGCGACGGTCAGGATGCCGGTGCGGGTCGTCGCGATCGCCCCGGCCCGCCCCTCCGCACCCGATCCGTAGAAAGCCGGGGTCAGCCACCACAGCGCACCGAGTCCGATCAGACACCCGACCAGCAGCACCGCCCGCTGCCGCCCGCCGCTACTCCCCCACGTCATGGGCGAGGTTGTACCCACTGAGCCTTTCCCGGCAACGACCCGTCGCGCTGTGTGACAACAACGCATCCGGGGCGGTTGATGCCCAGGTTAACCTGTTCTTCCGCACTGGCCCGATGGTTGCGGCGCGAGAACGCCGACCTCGAGCGGAAACTCACCGCGGTCAGCGCCGACCTCGCCCAGGAACGCGCCACCGCCGCGACCTTGCGCCGGCTCGTCGTCGAGCTGTCCCTCGAACTGAACCAAACACATGAGCAGAGACTCGGCCAGGCGAACGTCGTGCGCCTGGCGTCGCAAGACGGTCCGCATTCCACCAGCCCCAGCTAA
>NZ_CEVIVC010000115.1:1489-2875 GCF_982290645.1 Protofrankia sp. CiP1_Cm_nod4 | reverse complement strand
GCCTGGATGCACCGTCGTATATGCCTGTCTGGCGTCCGGTTTGAACGCGAAAGTGCCCTCCGAGCTGGGAGGATGGGAGTTCTCTACGCTTCCGTCCACCCGATCGAGAGGGCACTTCGCACGTGCGATTGTTGCATGCGGCCTCGAGAACCCACGCGCGGTTCGACGACCCTGACCTGATCGCCTGCGCGGGACTTGTCCCGGTGATGCGGCTGGGTGAACGCGTCGGCCTGCCCGAGCTGGTCACCGAGCACCTGCGACCGGTCGACCCCAGGGGCGTCAACGCCCCGGCGAAGGTGGGGTGCCTGGTCGCCGGCATGCTCGCCGGCGCCGACTCCGTCGAGGACATGGAGGTGCTCCGCCACGGCGCGGTGGGCGAGCTGTTCGGCGGGGTCCGCGCCCCCTCGACCCTCGGGACGTTCCTGCGGGCGTTGGACTGGGGCAATGTCCGCCAACTCGACAAGGTCAACCGGCTGCTGCTGGCCGCCCTCGCCGCGCACGCCCCGCTGCTGCCCGGCGCCGACACGCTGGCCTTCCTGGACGTCGACTCCACCCAGCGGCGGGTCTACGGCCCGGCCAAACAAGGCGCCGCGTTCGGTCACACCAAAATCGCCGGGAAGTCGCTGCTGGTCCGCGGACTGAACGCCCTGGTCGCCACCGTGTCGACCCCGCACGCCGCCCCGGTCGTGGCCGGCACCAGGCTGCGCGGCGGGAACGCCGGCTCCGCCCGCGGCGCGGCCTCGTTCGTCACCGAAGCCGTCACCGCCGCCCGGCAGGCCGGCTGCTGCGGCACCCTGGTCGTCCGCGCCGACTCCGCCTACTACACCGGGGCGTTCGTGGCAGCCTGCCGCCGAAACGGCGCCCGCTTCTCGGTCACCACCCCGGTCAACCGCAAAATCCGCCGGACGCTCGCCGCGGTCCCGGACAGCGCCTGGACCCCGATCCGCTACCCCCGTGCCGTCTGGGACGAGACCAACCAGGCGTGGGTGTCCGACGCCGAGATCGCCGAAGTCCCCTACACCGCCTTCGCCGGCAGCGCGCAGCACACCGACGGCCGGCTGCTGGTCCGCCGGGTCAAGGACCTCAACCCGAAAGCCGCCGCCGGCCAGGACGAACTGTTCCCCGTCTGGCGCTACCACACCGTGTTCACCGACAGCCCGTTCGTCCTGGCCCAGGCCGAAGCCCAGCACCGCGACCACGCCGTCATCGAGCAGGTCCTCGCCGACCTCGTCGACGGACCACTGGCCCACCTGCCCTCCGGCCGGTTCACCGCCAACGCCGCCTGGCTCGCGCTGTCCGCGCTCACGCACAACCTGCTGCACGCCGCCGGCACCCTGACCTCACGCTTCCACGCCCGCGCCCGCGGCGCCACCCTGCGCGCCCACC
>NZ_CEVIVC010000115.1:0-949 GCF_982290645.1 Protofrankia sp. CiP1_Cm_nod4 | reverse complement strand
CCCGCGCCCGCGGCGCCACCCTGCGCGCCCACCTCGCCAACGTCCCCGCCCGCCTCGCCCGCGGGCAGGTCACCCTCCACCTCCCGCAAGACTGGCACGCCGAACACACCTGGCACGGACTGTTCACCGCTACCCACCGGCCACCACCAGCCCAGGCCGTCTAACCGGCGGCGACCCCCGCACACCCCGCGCCCTGACAGCACACACCGGCCCCGCCGGTCTCCCCATCCTCGCCCCGGACCCCTGGCAAGCCGCCAAGACGTGAGCGGCAGGACAGCCACGCCCCGAAACCCAACATCATCAAAGCTTCGAGCGACAATCCCCAGAAAGATCACGAAGATGATCAGGGAAAGCGCGTCGGTGCATCCAGGCTTAGACGGGCTCTGAGCACCAGAGATCGCCGACGTCGATCCGGACAGCACCGAGGATCCTGCACGGGCCGTGACCGCACCGGGCCACAACAGTCAACCAGCCAACATCAGGACCACAGTCGTCGCGCGGCCGGGCTCACATTCTCATACGAAAGGGTGGCGGCCACGCCGCCCTGGCTGCTCCTATCTGATCTCGTCTGCTCGTCCTGCGACGCGTCCAGCTCGGAGGTGTCCCCGTCGATGGCGCGGTTGGAGATCGGCGGCCGGGACGAGACACGCTGCGTGACGACAACGGACCCCCGGCAAACCCGATGATCAGAAATTCTCCTGGGTCGACCTGATGCGTTACGACGTATACGGCCATGGTTTGCTGGGCGGGTGGGCTAACCCGGCGACCTTGTGGAAACGTGCATTGAGATCGGACTGGGTGAGGGGCCAGCGCGTGTACAGGCAAAAATGATCCGGATACGTCGAGGTGAGGCACGCAAACCTCGACGCCGATACTTTTTTCAATCATGGCGTCTACAACCATCTGTTTCATAGCTCCGTAACCGGGTATAAAACGTCGGCCCGGAATG
>NZ_CEVIVC010000114.1:16516-17816 GCF_982290645.1 Protofrankia sp. CiP1_Cm_nod4 | reverse complement strand
ACCTACACGACATCCAGTTCCACGACGGCATGGTCACGGTGAGCTGCTCACCGGTGCGCAAAATACTGGTCACCGGAGGCGCTCCGGGCGCACAGGTGATCGAGGGAGAATCGCTGACGAAGGGCTCCCTGCCCGTCGCGATGTTCGAACAGTGCGGATACTGCCGGGTCACCGTCGAGGACAGGACCGGAGGACGCGCCTGGAGCAACCCGATCCGCCTGGAACCGGATCCCGTTCCCTCCATCGAGGCATAGCCACAATCACAAAGAAATATCCGATGTCATCGGGTTGTCCCGGACGCAGTCAGCCCACACAACGCCACCGTGATCACGATGGGCCACATCCAGCCCCGGATCGTGGCGACCACCTCGATCGGGGGCGCGCTCGCCGGGTCCGTACCGGGCGCGACCGGCTGCTGCACCCGGATGGAGGGGGCCTTGACCCACCAGGTCGAGGTGGTGTCCACCATCCACGCCAGCCCCTTGGCCAGCGTGTCCTCCAACGAACTCAACGTACTGTCACTGACCTTCTCGACAGCCTTGCCAGCGCCGGCCTTGACAATGGCGCCGCCCAACTCGGTGGCGGGGCCGAACTGGGTGTATCGCAACGGATTATGCAAATCGGGAAAGGCCACGGGCTCCTACCTCCGAGGGAACATCTGGAAGCCGGCGGTGGAGGCGACCCGGCCGGTAACGGTGGACCAACTGCCGCCGGGTGGGGCTACGACCCGCCAGTCCTCCCGTTCCCAGCGCAGCTCGACACGTCCGGCGGCGTACACCGTGATGCCAGTGGCGTCCTCGGCGCCGGTGGCCAGATACAGCACGACCCGGTCGGGAGTGACCGCGTCGAACCGGACCCCGACATAGCGGTAGCCCTGGCCGGAGAACCGTCCGCTCAGCCGGGCAGGGACGGCCTGCTGCGCCGCGGTCATCCGGGTCTGTTCCAGCAGGGCGGGCTGGTCAACGCCGGTGGTCTGGTCGGCGATGGTGGGTTCGAAGATGTAGGCGCCGACAGCGGCGTCCGTACGAACAGCGATGTGGATCGCGGCGAGGGCCGCGCCCAGCGGGGTGTGCGCGAATCCGGACGCCCGGTCGTCGGCCAGGATGTGCGGGCCCGCGGTCGGCGAGACCGGCAGGGCGAGACCGTGGAAGTCCAGCCAGGTCAGGTCGGAGAAGTCCAGGACGGGCAGGCCCGGATCCGGGAGCACCGGCCCGCCGCCTGCCGGGACCGGGCCGGTCGTACCCGCGGTCGGGGGCGGCGCCGGTGCCGGGGAGCCACCCCGGCCACCGAGGAGCAGCCC
>NZ_CEVIVC010000114.1:13689-16257 GCF_982290645.1 Protofrankia sp. CiP1_Cm_nod4 | reverse complement strand
GACGGCGATCCCGACCGCGACCAGCCCGGCCGCGGCCAGCAGCCGCACACCTGTGGAGAAACGACGCCCGTCAGCCATCCCCGGCTCCCGCCGTCGCCTGCACGGTGCCGCGGGGGACCAGGACCAGCGGCCGGCCAGCGAACTCACGGTTGGCCGCATATCGGGGCCAGCCGGCGACCACACCGATGCCGATCGCCGGCTGCAGCAACGCGGCCACGCTGGTCACCCCCGTGCTCCCATGACAGTCTGTGACCGCCACCAGCGGCTGAACGGAAGCGACGTCCGTGGCAGCGCGGCGGTGGCGGAACTGTGTGTCATGGCCGGTGCGCATCAGCACCGTCACGCCAAGATCACCTCTTGTACCAGAAAGGATACGTATCGTCAGAATAGGCGAAAGCACAAAACTCGCTGTTGCCGGTGGGCCACTGCGCGCCGACACCTACCAGGGCTGGATCGTCCCGGCCGGTGCCGGTAACGACTGCTGTCCATAGCTCAGCCCGGCGCTGCTCACCGCCCAGCTCGCCCAGGAATCCGGCTTCAACCCGCGCGCGGTCTCCGCCGCCGGGGCACAGAGCATGGCCCAGTTCATGCCCGGCACCTGGCCGACCTGGGCCGCCGGTGCTGGATGGGAACGGTTTTATCCGGAAAGCGCTGCGCCGGTCAGGTGACCGGGGCGTTTTCGGGGAGGGGGTCGGGGACGCGGACGGCAAGGAAGGTCGCCTCGCGGCGGAGGCGGAAACCCAACGAGAGGTAGAGCCGAATCGCGTTGGTGTTGTCGGCGGCCGCGTGCAGGAACGGGGTTTCGCCGCGTTCGCGGATGCCGGCGGCCACCGCGCGCACCAACCGGCCTCCCAGCCCCTGGCCGCGGAAGGCGGGATCGGTGCAGACCGCGCTGACCTCCGTCCAGCCGGGTGGGTGCAGCCGCTCGCCGGCCATCGCCACGAGCACGCCGTCGCGGCGGATGCCCAGGTAGGTGCCCATCTCGATGGTGCGGGGCAGGAACGGGCCGGGCTTGGTGGCCGCGGTCAGCGCGAGCATGTCCGGCACGTCCGACGGCTGGAGGCGGACAGCCTCGTCGTCGGGCGCGGCGGCGACTCCGCCGTCGACGAGCTGCACCCCGGAGCCGCGCGCCACCACCTCCCACCCCGGCGGCGGCGGGACCTGCACTCCGGCGAGCGGGACCAGCGCCCCCGGGCCGGCGAGGGCGGCGATGTCGTTCCAGTCGGCGGCGTCGGGCTGTTCGGGCAGCGCCACGAAAGGGGAGACGTCGACCGGGTAGCGCAGCACGTTGCCGCGCCGCTCGGCGAGGTGCGCGTGCGCCCCGGTCAGCGACCAGCGGGCGGGGTTGTCCAGTGGATGCCGCTGGTCCGGGTCCTGCCGGCTGGCGGGGACCCGGCTCAACGGCGTTGCCATTCCTGGGCCAGCAGCTGGTAGGAGCGGACCCGGTCGGCATGGTCGTGGGTGATCGTGGTGATGATCAGCTCGTCGGCGCCGGTGGCGTCGCGCAGCTGCTCCAGCTGGTCGGCGACCTGCCCCGGCGAGCCGACGAACTGGGTCTCGACACGGTCGGCGACCAGTTCGCGGTCGGCGTCGCTCCACACGTGCCGGCGCGCCTCCTGCGGGGCCGGGAACGGGATGGCCCCCAGCGTGGTGCGGATGCTGCGTACCCACAGCCCGTAACCGGCGGCCAGCTCCCGCGCGGTGGCGGTGTCCTCGGCCACGACGATGTCGGCCGAGACGCTGACATAGGGCCGGTCAAGTTCGCCGGACGGCTGGAACGCGGCCCGGTAGGCCTCGACAGCCTCCAGGACGGTGGCCGGGCTGACGTGGTAGTTCGCGGCGAACCGCAGCCCCTTCTCCCCCGCGAGGATCGCGCTCTCACCCCCGCTGCTGCCGAGGATCCAGACCTGCACCTGCGCGCCCTCCCCGGGGACCACGTGAGCCTGTTCGCCCTCGGCGGAACGGTAGGTGCCGGCCAGCAGGGCAAGGACATCGCCGATCTGCTCAGTGTAGTTCTGTGACTGTGCGCCGGGGAGCTGCAGGAGCCCCTTCTGCAGCTCGAAGCGCGGCGAGTTGAGCAGATGCTCGAAGGAGAACCGGGGTGGGATGCGCAGCCCATTGGGCGCGCGTCCGTCCACGACGGCCGTGCCGGCGCCGAGCAGGGCCGGCTCACGCCTCACCTCGTTCGGACGCCCGCCGGAACGGCCCAGGCCGAGGTCGAGACGCCCGGGGTGCAGGGCGTCGATGAGCCCGAACTCCTCCACCGTCGACAACGCGGTGCGATGCCCGAGCTGGACGGCGCCGGAGCCGAGCCGGATCGTCGAGGTGGCCGCGGCCGTCAGCGCCAGCAGGACCGCCGGCGAGGTGCCGGCCACGCCGGGGTTGAGGTGGTGTTCGGCGAACCAGTACCGGGCGTAGCCGAACCGCTCGGCCCGCTGGGCGAGATCGATGCTGTTGCGCAGCGCCTGCGCCGCGGTCGATCCGGCGGGGATCGGGACGAGGTCCAGGACGGCGAGCGGAGTCGTGACCATGACAGGCTTCCTTACTCATAGACACGGCCTAGACGGC
>NZ_CEVIVC010000114.1:13109-13633 GCF_982290645.1 Protofrankia sp. CiP1_Cm_nod4 | reverse complement strand
GGCGGGCGCGGGTCCGTCCACGGTCGGTAACGATGCGGCGGATGACGATGCGTTCGGTGACGACGGCGACGGCGAGGACGGCTGAGACGACGAGGAGGGCGGGGCTGACGGGGACGGCTCGGCGAGCACCGGGGCCCACGGCCAGGGCGGGTCCGGGATCTCGCGGCGCAGCACCGGGGCGATGTCGGACTGGAACAGCTCCAGGCTGGCGCGGTGCTGGGCGTCGGTGAGGCCGCCGGCGTCGGCGTGCAGGTGCAGCACGCTGTGCCCGAACCGCTCGTGGTAGCGGTGCACCTTCTCGATGACCTGCTGCGGGCTGCCGATCAGCGCGGAACTGCGCTCGACGAAGTCCTCCAGCGTCGGGAACACCGGTTCCATGCCGAGCCGCTTCTGGAAGGCGAGATACCCCTCGAACACCGGACGGTAGCCGGCGATGGCGTCCTGGGAGCTGCGTTCCGCGTAGTAGCCGGCCGTGCCGGCACCGACCGCCGCCAGCGCCGGGTCGTGACCGTAGTGTTCCCACT
>NZ_CEVIVC010000114.1:9876-12484 GCF_982290645.1 Protofrankia sp. CiP1_Cm_nod4 | reverse complement strand
GCTCACGGTAGTACTGGACCAGTTCGGCGTACGGCTCGATCGGGTTGGTGACGTTGGCCGAGAACAGCGGGTCACCGTAGCGGGCGGCCAGGTCGACCGACTCCTTGCTGGTGGCGCTGCCGTGCCAGACCCGGATCGGCTGCTGCAGCGGCCGGGGCCAGACCTCGGCGTCCCGCAGCGCGGGGCGGAACCGCGGGTCGGCGGTGACCTTGTCCTCCCGCCAGATCCGGCGGAAGAGCTCGTAGGACTCGGCGTTGCGGTCCCACTGGTCGTCGGGGGTGACGTGGAACAGCTCCCGCTGGGCGGCGCCGTTACCCTTGCCGATGATCACCTCCAGCCGGCCGCCGGAGAGGTGGTCGAGGGTGGCGTAGTCCTCGTACGCCCGCACCGGGTCGAGCAGGCTCAGCGTGGTGACGGCGGTGAACAGCCGGATCCGGCTGGTGAGCGCGGCCAGGTGGCTGAGCACCACCGGCGGGGAGGAGGAGATGAACGGCCGTTCATGCCGTTCGCCGACCCCGAAGCCGTCGAAGCCGAGTTCCTCGGCCAGCAGCGCGTTGTCGATCACTTCGCGGAACCGCTCGGCGGTCGACTTCCGCACCCTGGTGACCGGGTCCGGGGCGTGCACGATCAGGGTGATGGTCAGGAACTTCACGACACGGCCCTCGCCGCCGGCCCCGGCCCGGCAGGGGACGCGCCGGACGCGTCGGACGTGCCTGACACGGCAGGGACGAGCGGCGCAAGACCGAGATGGTCGCGCAAGGTAATACCTTCGTACTCGGTACGGAACACGCCACGCTCCTGCAGCAGCGGGACCACCGTGTCGACGAAACCGTCCAGCCCGCCGGGGGTGATGTGCGGGACAAGGATGAACCCGTCGCTGGCATCTGCCTGCACGAGATCGTTGATCGCACTGGCCACCGTCGCCGGGGAACCGATGAACGTCTGCCGCCCGGTGATCTCGATGATCAGCTCTCGGGTGGAGAGGTTCTTCGCCTCGGCGAGCTGGCGCCACTGGTTCGCGGTGGCCAGCCTGTCCCCGAACATGCGCACGCTGGCCCGGCCGCGGGCGACCGTGTGCTCCCCGGGGTCGGGGTCGACGGCGGGCAACGGCCCATCCGGGTTGTGGCCGGAGAGGTCACGGTTCCACAGCTGCTCGAGGAACTGGATCGCGGTCTGGCCGCTGACCTGCTGGCGCCGGACCTCGTATGCGATCTCGGCCGCCTCGGCGTCGGTGTCGCCGAGCACGAACGTCGCCGCGGGCAGGATCAGCAACTGGTCGCGGGCACGGCCGTAGCGGGCCAGCCGTCTCTTGACGTCGGCGTAGAACGCCTGCCCGGCCTCCAGGGTGCCGTGCCGACTGAAGATCGCGTCCGCGCCCGAGGCGGCGAACTCCCGCCCCTCGTCGGAGTCACCCGCCTGGAAGATGACGGGACGTCCCTGCGGGCTGCGCGGGACGTTGAACTGGCCGGCGATGTCGAAATGAGCGTCACGGTGGGTGAACCTGCCCGGGTGCGGGTCGCGCAGGAACACCCCGGTCTCCCTGTCGGCGATGATCTCGTCGCCGCGCCAGGAGCCGAACAGCTCCCAGGCCGTCCGCAGGAACGTCCTGGCCCGCGCGTAACGCTGCTCCTCGGGCAGGAAGCCGCCGCGGCGGAAGTTCTCGCCGGTGAAGGCGTCCCAGGAGGTGACCACGTTCCACGCCGCCCGGCCGCCGGAGAGATGATCGAGGCTGGCGAACTGCCGCGCCACCTCGTAGGGCTCGTTGAACGTGGAGTTGATCGTGCCGGCCAGGCCGAGCCGGTCGGTGACCGCGGCGAGCGCGGCCAGCACCGTGAAGGTGTCCGGGCGGCCCACCACGTCGAGGTCGTGGATCAGCCCGTTCTGCTCGCGCAGCCGCAGCCCCTCGGCCAGGAAGAGGAAATCGAACTTTCCGCGTTCGGCGGTCCGCGCGAAATGGACGAAAGAGCCGAACTCGATATGACTTCCCGCAGCCGGGTCGCTCCACACGGTGGTGTTGTTGACACCTGGAAAGTGCGCGGCGAGATGGATCTGCTTGATCGGCCTGCTCATCGTCCGATACCCCTTTCAGACGGCTGCCGGCGCGGCCGTGGGCCGGCGGCGCGGCGGTGTCAACACGAGCGGCGCTGTCAGCGCGAGCGGGAACAGGCCCACCCGGTCACGACGCGCGGGAGCCGGTAGGGCCGGCGGCGACAGACCAGGTCGGGCGCGGCGGATCGTCACGTGCGGCGGATCGTCGGGTACGACGGGCCCGAACTGGATCCGGGCCGGACCCGATCAGGTCGGGCGGACAGCGCGTATGTCAGGAATGCTCAGGTCAGCGGGGCTCGGGTCAGGGTGGACAGAGCGCGCCGGCGACACGGCACAGATCGATGTGCCGGCGCAGAAACGAACTGATCACACCACGTTGTGGCCCGGATATACGGACGGCAGACGGGCCTGGGATCAGCCGCATGCGCCGCCACCTCCTGTCGACCGATACTTCCCGCCGATCGATGCCCGGCCGGCCCTGCCCGACGCCCGGCCCGTGGAACCGGAACGCCCAGCCGGCCCCACGTCTTCGGGGCGCCCGCCGCGAGGGAGGCTGCCA
>NZ_CEVIVC010000114.1:5919-9836 GCF_982290645.1 Protofrankia sp. CiP1_Cm_nod4 | reverse complement strand
GCCGGCCAGCGAGGCCACAGCCCGCCGCCGACACTCATGACCTTTCTCGAAGGTACCACCGTGAGCCACCGGCAACGCCTGTTTCCCATCGATGCACCTGGCATTGTTTGATCATTCGATTCCGATCAATTTCCTTCAGGAGAGCGATGTCAGGCTCGGGCCAGATCGAGATCGACCGTCCGAGATCGGCCGTCAGAGCACGACAAGGCCGAGCGCGGGATCCAGCTTGCGCAGATCATGCGGATCAGAAGTGACGACCGTGGCCCGAAGCTTCCGTGCCAGCAACACGACATGGGCATCGACGACATCGCTCGCCCCCGATGCCGCCAGCAGCAGCCCGATCCGGGCAGCGATCTCCTCCGACAGGGACTCGACCCGCACCGCGCCCGTTCGCACCAGTTTCATGACGGCGTGTTGACGCGGTGATCCCCGCCAGGCCTGAGCGAGGACTCCCGCCGGCATATGCGCGGCCACCCTCGCGCCGACCAGGTCCGCGGCCAGCGCGAGCATCCGGCCGTCACGATGTTCCAGCGCGATGAGCGCGCCCGTGTCAAGGACAGTCGTTCTCACGCGGCCCCGGCCACCTGGGTGTCTCCGGCGTCATCACCGGCTTCGAGAACATCGTCGGCCGCCAGCACCGATCGCGCCCAGGCACGTGCGGCATCGTCCAGCCCGCCGGCCTCTTCGATCATCTGGTCCAGGATCTGCTGGGCCTGCGCCCAGTCCGGCTCGGCGGCGGCGAGACCGGCGAAGTAGGCCGACACCGACTCCGCCTGGCCGGCGTCAGCGGCCCGCTGCGCCTTCGCCGCGATCTCCTCCGGGACACTGATAGTGATCCGCCTGAAGCTCATAATTCAAGCATAAATCATGTGCACAGCCGCGCCCGGACGGCTTCTTCACCGACGGTCCTCTCCATCACCTCCTCGCCCGACAAGGCACGCCCAACAAGGCACGCCCGGCAAGGCAGTGCGTCGAACCCGGTGAGCCATTCGACGTAGGCGTCCTCGCGCCGTTGTCCATCCCGGCGTTGTCCATCCCGGCGTTGTCCATCCCGGCGTTGTCCATCCCGGCGTTGTCCATCCCGGCGTTGTCCGTCACGTGTGGCGACCACCGATGCCGGTCGGCTTCCCATCACCGGGCGAAGCGGCCTGACGCTGTTGCGACCATCTGGGGATCGCCTCCAGCAGCGCGCGGGTGTAGTCGTGCCGGGGGCTGGTGAACAGGTCGTCCGTCGGGCCGGTCTCCACGATCTGCCCGGCCCGCATCACCGCCACCCGGTGGGCGATCTGCCGCACGACGGCCAGGTCGTGCGAGATGAACAGGTAGGCCACGCCGGTGTCGGCCTGCAGTTCGGCGAGCAGCTCGAGGACCTGCGCCTGCACGGACGCGTCCAGCGCGGAGACGGGCTCGTCGCAGACGACGAGCTGGGGTGCCAGCGCCAGCGCGCGGGCGATCGCGACCCGCTGCCGCTGCCCACCGGAGAGCTCGGCGGGCCTGCGTTCGAGGACCGAGGCCGGCAGCGCGACCCGGTCGAGCAGGTCCCGGGCCCGGGCGGTGCGGGAGGCCCGGTCACCGACCCCGAACGCGCGCAACGGTTCAGTGATCACCTCTTTGATCGAGAACCGCGGGTCGAGGGACGCGTAGGGGTTCTGGTAGATGATCTGGGCCTGCCGGCGCAGCCGCCGCAGCCGCGCCCCCCTGGCGGCCGTGACGTCGTCACCGTCCAGCACGATCCGGCCGGCGGTCGGATCCACCAGGCGCAGGACGAGGCGGGCGGTGGTGGACTTGCCCGAACCCGACTCACCGACCAGGGCCAGCGTCTCGCCGCGGTTGACGGTGAAGCTGACGTCACTGACAGCGCGTAGCGTCCGGGCGGAGCCGCCGGCCGTACGGGGCAGCGGGAACTCCTTGACCAGGTTGTCGACCACGACGAGTGGCCGTTCGGCGGCCCCCGAGGGCTCAGCGGCTGCCGAAGGTGACGTCCGGGCCCGCGGCACGGCATGCGCGGGGGGTGCGGTGCGCGCGGGAGGTGCGGTGCGCGCGGGAGGTGCGGTGCGCGCGGGGGGTATGGCGCGGATGAGGGCGAGGCTCGGGGCGCTGCGCAGCAGCCGCTGGGTGTAGGGGTCGCGGGGGCTGTCGAGAATCTGGGCCGTGGGCCCGCTCTCCACGATCCGGCCCTGCGACATCACCGCGATGCGTCGCGCGCGGTCCGCGGCGACACCGAGGTCGTGGGTGACGAGCAGGACGGCGGTGCCGAGCTCGTCGGCCAGGTGCTGGATGTGGTCGAGGATCAGTCGCTGCACGGTGACGTCCAGGGCGCTGGTCGGCTCGTCAGCAATGATCATCTTGGGCTGCGCCGCGATCGCGATGGCGATCAGCGCCCGCTGCCGCATGCCGCCGGACAGCTCGTGCGGATACTGCCGGGCACGGATCTCCGGTTCGGCGAGGCCGGCCCGCTCCAGCAGCGCGACCGCCTCCAGCGGAGCCGAGCGGCGGGTGGCCAGCCGGTGGATGCGCAGCACCTCGGCCACCTGGACGCCGATCCGTTTCACCGGGTTGAGGGAGACGGTGGGGTCCTGCGGGACGAGCCCGATCCGGGCCCCGCGGATGGCACGCAGCTCCCGCTCCGACAGGGTGGCGAGGTCACGGCCACCGAACCGGACACTGCCGGCGTCGATGTGTCCCCCGGCCGGCAGCAGCCCGACGATCGCGTGCGCCAGCGTGCTCTTGCCCGAGCCGGACTCGCCGACCAGCGCGACGATCTCACCCGGCTCGACGTCGAGGTCGACACCTTGGACGGCGGGCAGCGGCCCGGTCCGGGTGCGGTACGACACGGACAGCCCGCGGATCGCGAGCAGGCCCGCGCCCGCGTGATCGCCGTCGTGATCGCCGTCGTGACCATCGGTGGGGATGCTGTCGGCGCCGGCGGTGGAGGCGCCGTCAGGGGAGGCACCGTCGCGGCTGCCGGGGCGGTCCTGGCTGTCGGTGCCGTGATCGGTCATCGTTGGGTGGCCCATTCTCCGTCCAGTGCCCGGGCGATGCGGTTGGTCGCCAGTACCGTCGCCGCCACGGTCAGGCCGGGCAGCGTCGAGAGCCACCACGCGTTGGCCAGATAGTTACGGCCGTCGGAGACGAGCGTGCCCCACTCCGGCGCGGGCGGCGCGGCGCCGTAGCCGAGGAAGCTCAGCGAGGACACCGCCAGCACCGCGGTCCCGAAGTCGAGCGTTGCCAGCACGACGACCGGCCCCATCGCGTTGGGCAGCACGTGCCGTCCGAGCACGCCGTACCAGCGCGTCCCCGACGAGCGCGCGGCCTCGACGAAGACGGCCTGGCGCACCCTGAGCACCTCGGCGCGCATGACCCGGGCGAAACTGGCCACGCTGGCGATCCCCACCGCGACGGCGACCTTCACCGTGCCGTACCCCAGCGCGGTCACCAGCGCCAGCGACAGGAACAGGGCCGGGATGGACAGCAGCACATCGACGAAGCGCATCAGCACGTCCTCGACCCAGCGGCCGGCGAATCCGGCGACCAGCCCGAGGGCCCCACCGACGACGAACGCGACCGCGACCGCGACCAGCGTCGCCTTCAGGGACAGCGCCGCCCCGTGCACGACCCGGGAGTAGGTGTCGCGGCCCAGTTCGTCGGTGCCGAACCAGTGGCGGGCGCCGGGCGGCTGGAAGTTGTCGGCCGGCACCCCCAGCAGCGGGTCACGCCCGGTGAACAGCGTCGGCCAGAACGCGGCCAGCACCACCAGCGTCACCACGATCAGTGACAGCACCAGCCCGGGACGGCGCAGGAAGAACCGCGACAGCCGCCGCACGTCCACGCCCAGCCGCGGGCCCGGCGCCGGCGACATCGCCTCGGACGGCGGCTCGGGCCCGGCCTGGACGGCCGGCCCGGCGGCCAGTGACCGG
>NZ_CEVIVC010000114.1:4335-5332 GCF_982290645.1 Protofrankia sp. CiP1_Cm_nod4 | reverse complement strand
CTCACGCGGGGCTCCTTCGCACGGTGGCGGCTACCACGACCCGTGGGTCCAACAACGGGTAGATCAGGTCGACGACCAGGTTGACCAGCACGAAGACCAGTGCGCCGAAGACGACGACCCCCTGCACGACCGGGAGGTCCTGCACGGAGACCGCGGCCGCGGTGATCCGGCCGAGGCCGTTGCGGGCGAAGACCGTCTCGATCACGACGGCGTTGGCCATCAGCTGCCCGACCAGCAGGCCGATGACCGTCAGCGCCGGCAGGGACGCGTTGCGCAGCGCATGGCCAAGATGGACGCGGGCCCGTCCGGCGCCCTTGGCCCGGGCCGTCTGCACGTACGGCTCGTCCAGCGCGGTGAGCAGGCTCTTGGCCAGCACCTGCGCGACCATCGCGCCGGTGGGGACCGCCAGGGTGACCGCCGGCAGGACCAGGCCGCGCAGCCCGTCGTTGCCGAAGGCCGGGAACAGCCGCAGCCGGAAGGAGAACAGCTGGACGATCATCAGGCCGACCCAGAACGTCGGTATCGACACCCCCAGCGACGGCAGCGACAGCAGGGCCTGGCGCAGCCAGCGCTGCGAGGTGTAGGTCGCGACCAGCGCCAGCCCGCCGCCGAGGAGCGTCGCGAGCAGCAGTGCCGCGCCGGTGAGCTGCAGCGTCTGCGGCAGCGCGTCGGCGATCACGGAGGTCACCGGCCGGCCGGTGGACACCGAGTCGCCGAAGTCGCCGCGCAGCGCACTGCCCAGGTAGTCGACGTACTGCACCAGCACCGGCTTGTCGAACCCGTACTGCCCCTTCAGCTCCTCAAGCCGCGCCGGGTCGATGGCCGAGGAGTCCATCCCGGCGCCGGCCATCGCCGAGACCGGGTCGCCGGGCAGGTAGTCCAGCACCAGGAACGACAGCGTGTAGGCCGCCCACAGCACGCCGGCCGCCTGCGCGAGACGCCGGATCACGTAACGTCGCATCCGCTGCCCTCCTCCCGCCCGACGCGGGCGTCCCGG
>NZ_CEVIVC010000114.1:1300-4188 GCF_982290645.1 Protofrankia sp. CiP1_Cm_nod4 | reverse complement strand
GTGTCAGCTCTTCCAGGTGTCGTGCAGCTGGATCCGGCTGGACGCCTCGAAGTCCAGGTTGTGGACGTTCTTCGACACACCCAGCTCGGTCTGCAGCTCCACGACCGGGACGACGTAGGCGTTCCGCACGATCAGCTGCTGGGCCTGGGCCACCAGGTTCTGCCGCCTGACCGGATCCGGTTCGGCCGCCTGGTCGGTGAGGACGCTGTCGAGCTGGGTCGGCGGCAGCCGGTACGCGTTCGCCAGCTGCGTGGAGTACAGGGTGCGCAGGATGTCGGGGTCGGCGCGGGTCAGGTTGCCCCACAGCACGTCGAAGTCGCCCGAGCGCTGGATTTGGGCCGCCTGCGCGATCTGTAGCTCCTTCAGCACGAGATCGACACCGACCGTCTTCAGCTGCTGCTGGACCAGTTCCAGGGTCGGCTTGTTGGTGGCCGCGTTGGCGAACCAGCTCACCGCCAGGCGCAGCGGGACGCCGTCCTTCTGCCGGATCCCGTCGGCGCCGGGCACCCAGCCGGCCGCGTCCAGCAGCGACCTGGCCCGGGCGGCGTCGAAGGCCAGGTCCGAGCCGAGATCCTGGTAGCCGGGGGCCGTGTGCGCCAGGATGCTCGTCGCCGGGTGGGTGCCGGTCGGGAACACCGTGTCGGCGACCTGCTTGCGGTCGATGGCGAACAGGATGGCCTGCCGCACCTTCTGGTCCTGCAGGATCGGCCGGGAGTTGTTCAGGCTCAGGTTGAACACCACCCCCGGGTTGGCCCGTGCCTGCAGGCTGGCCCCGCCGCCCTTGAGCGCCGTCTCGTCGGCGCGGCCCACGCTGCCGATCGCGTCGACCTGTCCGGAGGTCAGGCTGGCGCTGCGCACGCCCGCCTCCGGGACCACCTTGAACGCGAGCGTGTCCAGGTACGCCTCGCCCTTCTTCGTCCACAGGGACGAGCCCCAGTTGTAGCCGGTGCGCTTCGCCAGCGTGATCGACTGGGCCGGCGCGTACTTCGACAGCACGAACGGGCCCGACCCGGTCACACCCTCACCGCACCGCTGCTGCGGGGTTCTGGCGATGCTCGCCCCCGACACCAGCCCCAGCGAGAACGTCGACGTGGCCTGCAGGAACTGGGCGTTCGGCTGCCTGAACGCGACCGCGGCGGTGAGGTCGTCGACCACCGTGGTGCCCTCGTAACCGCTGAGGTAGCCCGTCCCCAGGACAGCCAGCGCGCCCAGCTTCGGTATCGCGTCGAAGTTGTCCTTGACCGACCGCGCGTTCACCGGCGTCCCGTCGCTGAACGTCGCACCGGGCCGCAGGTGGAAGGTGAACGTCCTCGCGTCCGGGCTGATCTCCCAGCGCTCCGCCAGCCACGGCACGATCTCGCCCGTCCGGGGGTTCTGGTCGGTCAACGAGTCGACGATCTGCCGCAGCGAGTAGATCGTGTCGTTGCTGCCCACCTGCTGCGGGTCCACACATCCCGCGTCCGAGCCCACCGCAAAGGTCAGCGTGCCCCCCGGGCGGGGTGTGCCGGCACGCGCACCGCTGGTGGGCTCGTCGTCATCGGAGCCACAGGCGCTCACCAGCGTCGCGGCCGCGGCGAGCGCGGCAACAGCCACCGCCCACCGAGGAGCGGGCCCGGACCGGGCTGATCTGTTCACAACAGTCCTTTCCTGCGAGGCAGCCGAGGGAAGCAGCCGGCGGGGCCGTATACCCGCGCACCTGAAATCCCGGACGGACCGTGACAAAAGCACAGAACAGGCAATGAAAAGAACAACGCGTTATGCGATGGACACGTAATGCCGACCCGCATGGTGTGGCGTCAGGACCACCACAGGCAGAAAGACGAGCCGAAACATGGCGATGAGGACGCACCGTGAGCCACGACCGGTGACACGGCGATGCCATGGAAACGCCAGACAGATCCACTCACGGCTGACGGCGAGCGGAGCCGGTATCAGCTCAGACGCTGGCGGCTACGGACACAGACAGCTCGTCACCCGCTGTAGATCGATATGCCGACGCGAGAACGTCGCCGGGGCGACACAGCACGGCGAAACAGCGCAGGCATGGCCATGCGACCGCTGCACGCTGGTTTCCTCCTACGACCACGCACGCGCCCACACGACCGCTCTGTCGCGCCAGGCTCATCTCTGGAGCGCCCGACCGCGGACGTGGCTACCGGCCGGTGAAACGGAGCCCGACACCGACGTCCGGTGCCAGAAGCTACCCGCCCACAGATCACCCGTCAATATCGACCGACAAGGTAGAAAATCAGCCCGACCAGGCCGGTCGCGCCCAGTCACTCACCGCATCGTCCAGCCCACCAGCTCCTTCAGTCCTCTGCCCCGGAATCCGCCGGGCCCGCACCCGGTCCGGCCCCGCGACGGCGACAGCGACAGCGGCGAGACCGTCTGCCGAGGAGGGCCGGCCCTGCCGACGAGGATCCCGTCGGCGAGGTGGACGGTCAGCGAGGTGGACGGTCGGGCCGCGGCGGGCGCTGCCGGTGGGTAGCGTGGCGGAGGTCGTGGACTCGGGGGGTGGTGGCGATCGACCGACCATGGCTGCGGGTACCGATCGGGCCCGAGGCAGCTTCGTGGTCGACGGTCACGGCGTCCCGCACGGTGCTCGTGGTGGCCCACACCGTCACCTCGACGAACCGCCTGCTCGACGTCCTTCCCGCGCTCACGGCCGACACCAGGGTCCAGGTGGTGTTCACGACGACCGGCACCTCACCCTTCAACGATGGCGTCGTCGACCTGCTGGCCGGTATCGGCGCGCGGACAGTACCGTGGGAGCAGGCGGTGGCGACCCGTTTCGACCTGGCCCTCGCGGCAAGTCACGGCGGCGACCTGCACAAACTGTCGGCTCCGTTGATTGTCATGCCCCACGGCGCCGGATATAATAAATATTT
>NZ_CEVIVC010000114.1:0-881 GCF_982290645.1 Protofrankia sp. CiP1_Cm_nod4 | reverse complement strand
AAACCGGAAACCGGTGTTCGGGCTGGCCCGGGAACAACTGTTACGCGACGGGAAGGTCGTCCCGTCCGCGATCGTGCTCTCGCACGAGGAGCAACGCGCCCGGCTGCGCCGCGACTGCCCGCAGGCCGTGCCCGTCGCGGTGGTGGCCGGTGATCCCTGTTACGACCGCCTGCGCGCGAGCCTGCGTTTCCGCCGGGAGTACCGCGGGGCGCTGGGAGTCAGCCCCGCTCACACACTGGTGACACTCACCTCGACCTGGGGCCCCGGGTCGCTGCTGGGCCGCTGGCCGCACCTGCCGGCCCGCCTGCTCGCCGAGTTACCGGTGGACGAGTACCGGGTCGCGGCGGTCGTGCATCCCAACGTCTGGCACGGGCACGGCCCATGGCAGCTCCGGGCCTGGCTGGACGAGGCCCGCCGGGCCGGCCTGCTGCTCATACCCGCCCGGGAGGGGTGGCGCGCCGCCCTGGTCGCCGCGGACGCGGTGATCGGCGACCACGGATCCGTCACCGTGTACGCGGCGGCGCTGGACCGGCCGGTTCTCCTCGCGGCGGGCGACCCCGCCGAAGTCGACCCGGACGGCTCCACCGCCGCCCTGCTGCGCACCGCGCCCCGGCTGACGGCCACGGCGGGGCTGCGCGCGCAGGTGGACCGGGCCGTCGCGACACACCGACCGGGCCGGTACGCGGATCTCGCGGCGGCCACGTTCGCCCGGCCCGGGGAGTCCCTGCGGGTGCTGGCCGACCTGATGTACCGGCTGATGGGCCTGCCACCGCCCGCCGGCCCACCGAGCCCGGCCCGGGCCCCGGCGCGCGTGCCGACGCCCGAACACGAATGGCGGCACCCGACCGCTCTGCTCGCCGAAACAGCCATCATCGCCGCCG
>NZ_CEVIVC010000113.1:16261-17382 GCF_982290645.1 Protofrankia sp. CiP1_Cm_nod4 | reverse complement strand
CGGCTGGCCGATGTTGGCGGTCGGCGCGACGCCCGGGCGGGCCTGGCCGCTCGGGAACGGCGGCGGCGCGGCGGCCGGCTGCTGGACGGCGGCCCGCAGGTCGTCGTCCAGGCGGAGGGTGATGCCGGCGCGGGCGGCCCAGCCCGGGCCGTACACGGCGGCGGCGCGGGCCAGCTCCAGGGCGAAGGCGTGGGCGGACGGCTGGCGGGTGGCCGGGTCCTTGGCCAGCGCCCGCATGATCACCGCGGCTACCGGCGCGGGCACGCCGGCCGGCGAGGCGGGAACGGTGTAGATGTGGTGCTGGGCGAGCACGGTCGGCGGCAGGGCGGGGTCGAACGGCGGCGCGCCGCCCAGCAGCTCGTAGAGCATCACGCCCAGGGCGTACAGGTCGGTGGCCGGGCTCAGCCGCCTGGCGAGGAGCTGCTCGGGGGCCATGTACCGGGGGGTGCCGACGATCGCGCTGGCGGTGGTCGCGGACCCTTCCACCAGTTTCGCGATGCCGAAGTCGGTGACCTTCAGCAGCCCGGCGGCGTCGAACAGGATGTTGTCGGGTTTGATGTCGCGGTGCAGGACGCCCCGCTGGTGCGCGCTGCCCAGCGCCGCGGCCACCGCCAGCCCGACCGCGCAGGCGGCCTCGGGCGGTATGCCGGCCCGGCGGCGGGTCAGGGTGCCGCCGCCGAGCAGCTCCATGACGATCAGATGGAGGTCGCCGGCGGGGATGGAGTCGTAGACCCGCACCACGTGCGGATGGTCGAGGGCGGCGAGCAGGCGCGCCTCGGCCCGGCTGCTCGCCGCGGCCTCGTCGGTGCCCGCGGGCAGGATCTTGATGGCCACCGGGCGGTCCAGCTCGCGGTGCCGGCCCTTGACCACCAGCCCGAAGGCCCCCCGGCCGAGGATCTCGCCGAGCTCGTAGGCGGGCAGCGCCGCGGCGACCTGCGCCTCGTTGATGATCACGATGTGCCAATCACGATGTGGGAGCTGTCATGCGCCGACCACGGCGTCCACCGTTCATCATGCCGAATCCCCCAATATCCCTGTACGACGCGTGATCCTAGCGCCGTCCGTCACATCCGCCCGACCCTCCCGACGAAATCGACGAGGACGACCGCGCCCGACCGCGA
>NZ_CEVIVC010000113.1:15420-16050 GCF_982290645.1 Protofrankia sp. CiP1_Cm_nod4 | reverse complement strand
TCCGCGTATCCCGCGAGTGATCACATGCGCCTACCTGGCCATCGCGCCCAGCCTGCCGCTACCGACCGCGGGTTCGGACGCGCGGGCGGCGACGTGGCTGGCCGTCTCGGAGGCGCGGCAGGTGGGGCTGGCCTTCGACCACGACGACATTCTGCGTGACGCGGTGGAGCTGGCCAGGGACGAGCTGCGGTTCCGGACGATCGCCACCACCTTCTGTCATGATTATTTCACTATCGGTGTGCTACGTGAGGTGTACGAGGTGGTCTGGGGGGCCGAGCTGGACAGGCCGAACTTCCACCGCAAGGTCACCGACGCCGCCGGGTTCATCGAGCCGACCGGGCGCAAGCGGCCCACGCCCAACGGGCGTCCCGCCGCCCTCTATCGGGCTGGCCCCGCGACCACGCTGCTGCCCCCGATGATGCGGGCCCGTTTCGCCGCCTCCTGAACAGGATCGTGAACGGGAGCGGTGCGTCTCCGTGCACCAGCTGACTGGACGTGGACCTTGATGTGGACCTGGATGTGGGCGTGGCCTTGCGCTATCTGTGATGGAGCAGCCGGCGTACGACGACGGCAACATGATCGGTGTCGGTGGGTGCCAACGTGCCGAGACTTCGGCTGACGCGGCGGGCC
>NZ_CEVIVC010000113.1:11714-15289 GCF_982290645.1 Protofrankia sp. CiP1_Cm_nod4 | reverse complement strand
GAGATGGTCCTGGGCTGTTCGCACATCACCCAGGACGGACGGTTGAGCCGATGGGTCGGAGCACGGGTCACGGGCACGTGATGGGGGAGCGCGCGATCCCGGCTCGTGATCGGGCACACCACCAGGAGCCGGCCCGCGACGAGCTGGTCGTAGCCGGTGTTGGAGATCACCACAACGGGACGTAGGCCGCCCTGTTCGTTCCCGGCGACCGGATCGAGATCGACGAGGAGCACCTCGCCTGGCGTCACGCCTGCTCCTCGGCGTATTCCGGCCACTCGGGAGCGCCACTGCCCAGGCCGTCGGACGCGGTGACGTCCCAGTCGCCGGCCTCGCGCAGATAGTCCTCCCACTGCTCGGGGTCGGCCTGAAGCCGGGCGGCGGACTGCTTGGCGTTATGCCACCAGTGGCCTTCCTCCGCTTCCTCGACGAGGGCGGACAGCTCCGCGCCCAGGGTACGGCCGTGGCTGGTGGCCAGCGCCATCAGCCGATCGCGTACATCGACCGGGAGCTTCATCGTCGTCATGGTGACCATGCCGATGAGTTTACTAAGAGGTTTACCAGCTGACATACCGCCAGGCGACGAGCCGCGCTGGCTCCCTTGGTCCCGCGAGGGCCGCACGGTCAGGAGAAGACCACGGTGGAGTTGCCGTGGCGCAGGACCCTGTCCTCGCAGTGCCAGAGCACCGCCCGGCTCAGCACCAGCCGTTCGACGTCGGCGCCGCGCCGCTTGAGAGCCGCGATGTCGTCGCTGTGCCGGACCCGCACGACGTCCTGCTCGATGATCGGGCCTTCGTCGAGCTCCTCGGTCGCGTAGTGCGCGGTCGCGCCGATGAGCTTCACACCGCGTTCCTTGGCCCGTTCGTAGGGGCCCGCGCCGGCGAACGCGGGCAGGAAGGAATGGTGGATGTTGATGACCGGGCAGCCGACGCTGTCGAGGAAGCCGGCCGAGAGGATCTGCATGTAGCGGGCGAGCACGACGAGGTCGAAGTTGCCCCGTAGCAGCTGCAGCTGCCTGGCCTCGGCCTCCGGCTTCGTGTCGCGGGTCACCGGGATGTGGACGAACGGCACGCCGAACGTCCGCACCCCGCTCGCGAGGTCGGCGTGGTTGGAGACGACCAGACCGATGTCGACCGGCAGTTCGCCTCGCCGGGCACGCCAGAGCAGGTCCAGCAGGCAGTGGTCGTGCTTCGAAACCATGATCGCTACACGCTTCGGGGTGGACGCGTCACAGAGGGACCACTCGGTCACCTCGAACTTCTCGACCAGCGCTTTCGCGAAGTCCTTGGTCATGTCGTCGAGGTGGGCCTGCAGGTGGGGCCGGTGGAAGGTCATCCGCAGGAAGAACTGGCCGCCCACCGGGCCGGTTGTCGCCTGGTCCGATTCGACGATGTTCGCCTCGTGATCGGTGAGGAACTGGGACACCGCGGCGACGATTCCGGGGCGGTCCGCGCACTGGACCGTGAGCCGGCCGAGATCGGACCGGGCCGGTACGGCGCCGCGTGGCCATACCGGTGACGGCTGTCGGTGCTTCTCCGCGTCGATCAGGGCCCTGTCCGGCACAAGGTCCTCCCAAAAAGATCGCTGGGTGCGGCGGCCGGCGGTCTTCCTGGACGAAGCCGTCATGGGCCTTGAGCCCATGCTAGGGACACGGCCTCGGGAGGGCCGGCGACCCACCGCGTCACCGGCCAGGCCCAGGGGGACGTATCGGAGACGATCTTCAGCTGTCGTGGACGGATCTTCGGTCTCGTGGGCGCGCGCGACGGCATCCGCACGGAACGCGGGCGTGTGGGCCCGCGTACAAGGTGCTACGCCACCGCGCGCCCACCGGAAGCGCGCGTACCGGTTCATTGCCGGCGGTGGTCGGGCGGGCGTCGTCCATCCGCCGCTCGCTCGCGACGCGCAACCGGGTTGTACGTGTTTGTACATGCGGCATTTTTCTATGCATATAAACATATTTATATATATAAATTAGTGTTTTGTTGTATGAAGACGTTTCAGCGTCGGGCGTTCCTCGTCGGAGGTATCGCTGCGGCCGGGGGGCTCGCCCTCCCGCTACGGGCGCTCTCCTCGGTCCCGGCCGCGCGGGCGGCGGCCAGCACCATCCCCTACCCGTTCACCCTCGGCGTGGCCTCCGGCGAGCCGGCGCCGGACAGCGTCGTGCTCTGGACCCGGCTGGCCCCGTCCCCGCTGAACGCGGACGGGCACGGCGGCATGGCGAACACGGACATCGTGGTCGACTGGCAGGTGTCCGCGAACCCCGCGTTCGCCCCGCTCGTCGCGTCCGGCTCGGTCACCGCGCAGTACGCGCAGGCGCACTCGGTGCACGTCGTCGCCGGCGGGCTCGCGCCCGACGCCGAGTACTACTACCGGTTCCGCGCGCAGGGGCACATCTCGGCGGTGGGCCGCACCCGGACCGCCCCGGCGTTCACCGCCGTGGGACGGGACCTGACGATGGCGTTCGCGTCGTGCGCGCACTACGAGTCCGGTTACTACACGGCGTACCGGCGGATGGCGGACGACCGCCCGGACCTGATCCTGCACCTCGGCGACTACATCTACGAGGACGCCACCACGACCGGGTCGGTGCGGGAGCACCTGGGCAGCGAGATCGTATCGTTGGCCGACTACCGTCGCCGCTACGCGCAGTACAAGGCCGACCCCGACCTGCAGGCGGCGCACGCGGCCGCGCCATGGCTGGTGGTGCCGGACGACCACGAGGTGGAGAACAACTACGCCAACATGGTCCGGGCCGACAACAGCCCGGCGCTGACAGCCGCCGAGTGGACAGCCCGGCGGACAGCGGCCTACCAGGCCTACTACGAGAACATGCCGCTGCGCCCGTCGGCGGCGCCGGCCGGGAACAGCATCCCGCTGTACCGGCGGGTGCGCTGGGGCACGCTGGCCACCTTCCACATGCTCGACACCCGGCAGTTCCGTGACGACCAGGCGTGCGGCGACGGCTGGAAGGTGTGCTCGGACGCCGACCTGGCCAGCCGCTCCCTGCCCGGCACCACCCAGGAGGCCTGGCTGCTCGACGGCTTCGCCCAGCACCTCGGCACCTGGGACATCGTCGGCCAGCAGGTCTTCTTCGCGCGCCAGTTCGACGCCTCGGGCGCGGGGAACATGGACGCCTGGGACGGCTACCGCGCCTCCCGGGCCCGCATCCAGCAGGGCTGGGCCGACCGGGCGGTGCGCAACCCGGTGGTGCTCACCGGGGACGTGCACTCCTCGTGGGCCAGCAACCTCAAGGCCGACTACGCCAGCCCCTCGTCGCCGACGATCGGTACCGAGCTGGTCTGCACCTCGATCTCCTCCGGCGGCAACGGGTCCGGCTCGACGGCCATCCCCAACGGCGCCACCAACCCGCACATCAGGTTCTACTCCGACCGCCGCGGATACGTCCGTACCACCATCACCCCCGCCCACATCGCCGCCGACTTCCGCAGCGTGGCGACGGTGACCGAGCACGGGGCGGCCGCGGCCACCGTGCGTTCGTTCGTCATCCAGGACGGCCAGCCCGGGCTCGTCGACGCGTGAAGGGATTTCAGATGCGTGGTGCGCACGGGTTCGTCCCG
>NZ_CEVIVC010000113.1:6575-11368 GCF_982290645.1 Protofrankia sp. CiP1_Cm_nod4 | reverse complement strand
ACCGCGACCTTCGTCGCGCCGGGCGGGTCCGCCGTGGCCGTGGGGCCGTCGGCCTGGCTGACCGCGAACAGCGTGGCGACCGGGGACCAGGACACCCCGGCCGTGGCCGCGAACCGCCTCGGCGACGTGGCCGTCGTCTGGGAGGACGACCGGGACTCCACCAGCCCCGACGACGACACACACAGCGAGATCTACCTGCGCCTGTTCCGTAACGGCGTGTCGAGCTACGAGATCAGACTGTCCGCGGGCGGCACGTCCGGTGTGAACTGGAAGCACGTCAGCCCGGACGTGGGGCTGGACGACCGCGGCAACGCGGTCGTGGTGTGGGCCGACGACCCCGACGGCAACGGCGTCTACAACATTCCCTACCGGGTCGTCTCCCCGGCCGGCACGGTCATCGGCTCCGGCTACGCCAACGGCAGCTCGGCCGGCCAGCAGCTGGCCCCGAAGGTGTCCGTCGACCCTGACGGCGCACCGGGCAGCACCACCGCGGTGGCCTTCACCGTGGTGTGGGAGGACATCCAGGGCACGGCCGCGGCGACGGTGAAGGCCGCCGGATTCACCGGTACGACCACGAAGGCGTACGAGGTGACGGTGAACGCCACCGGCGGATCGCACCACAGCCCGGACGTCGCGGTCTCCGCATCCGGGGAAGCGACCGTGGTGTGGGACGAGGACACCGACGCCAACGGCTTCTTCAACATCGGGCTGACCCGGCTGGCGAAGGCGAACGGGGCGGTGGTCCTCTCCCGGCGCTCGGCCAACACCCTCGGCGGTGGGCAGCAGCGGCACGCCGCCGTCGCCGCGAACACCAACGGTGACTTCGTCGTCGCGTGGGAGTCCGACCACACCGGCACGCCCGGGATCTGGGCCCGGTCGTTCGCCGCGGACGGGACCGGCCGGCACGCCGAGGTGCAGGTGTCGACCGGGACGGGCGCGGGCTCTCCCGCCACCGGCATCGACGACCAGAACAACGCCGTGGTCGGCTGGTCGGTGGGCGGCGCCGACCCGGCGGTCTGGGCCGGTGGCCTCAACCCGGACGGCACCACCGCCGGCCGGCTGCCGGCACAGTCACTCAGCCAGGCGACCACCGGCCGCCAGGAGCAGATGGCGGTGGCCGTGTCGCCGTGGGGCCAGCTGGCCCTCGCGTACACCGACGACAACGACGGCAACTCGTTCGACCAGGTGATCCTCGGCCTCGGCGCCAGCAACTCCGACTGGTAGCGAGCGGCGCGGGCCGGGTCCCGGGCCACGGACCGGCCGGGTACGGGCACACGCCGTACCCGGCCGGCGGTCCCACGGGCGGATCAGGCGGGCGGATCAGACGAGCGGATCAGGCGCGAGGGCTGCCGCTCGTCGGCCCGTGCGAGAGTGGACGGGTGTGGGTGGGAGTGCTCGGCGCACTCGAGGTGCGAGAGGACGACGATCACGAGATCGACATCCCGGCGGAGCTTCGAGGGGGCGGAAGCGGCGTCCCGGACGGGCCGTGGCGGCGTGCGGCGGCTCCAGGGGAAGATCCCCGGATGGGCAGCGCCCGGAGGGGCCCTGGCGACATGTGTCGAGCTGGTCAGCGGCCGCCCGTCGCGGCGCGGCGGGCGAATTCCTCGTGGGTGACGTGCTCGGGGCAGTCGACCCTGATGTCGGACGGCCCGAGGCGGTGGTCGAAGAAGGTACATCGATGGACGGCGGGTCTCGCCCGGCGGACCGCGGGCTCGAAGTGGTGACAGGTGGTACATGCCCGGGTCACGCTGATCAGATGCTCGGAGTGCATGCGTTCCAGCACGTCCAGCAGGGCCGCGAGCAGCTGCTCGCCGTCCGGGCGGTCGATCCGTGACGTGGCGGCCTCGACGGGGGCGGTCCAGCGCGACACCGCGCGCGCGGTCCGCCGGCCGTCGGCGGTCAGGTGGAGCCGGTAGTGGCGCCGGTCGTCAGGGTCCCGCTCGCGTTCGACGAGGCCCTTGCGGCGCAGGGCCTGCAGGGCGTCGCTGACGGTCGGGTCGGTGACGTCGAGCTCACGAGCCAACGCGCTGGTCCGGGCCGGTGGGGGCGGCCCGGCGTGGAGGCGGACGAGGACCCGCAGCTGGGTGGGGGAGAGGTCGTGCGCCTCGGCCGCGCGACGGGCCAGCACCTGAAGAGCCCCTCCGATCCGGTCGAGGGCGGCGACGATCTTCGCGTCGAGTCCTGGGTGGCGCTCCTCGGGGGTACCCGGCGGCCTCACGCGCACGGCCCGTGTAACCGGGGCGGCGTGGCCCGGTCGGCGCCGACGGCGGGGAGCCTCACGCGTCCCGTCACCGTGCGGGCCCCGCCTGTCGTCGGCACAGCCGTCTCCCGTCATCGTGATCTGTGGCTACCGGCGCGTCGCGGGCCGCCCCCGGCGCCGGGTCACGGCGGGGACGCCGCTGCCCACCAGTGGACCTTGGCAAGCGAATTGTACACCCAGTAATTAGGAGTCCTTTACATGATGGAAAGAGCGCAGGGGCCGCCCGCCCTGCCGGCGGGAGCGGGCGGAGCGCGTCCGAGGTATGGGCCAGATTGGTTACTTTCTGTCAGTACGGGTGTGGCGGCGGGCCACAAGGTACGCCAGCCGCGGCGATCGCGGTGATCGCGGTGATCGCGGCGTTGCCGGGGAGAGCCGGTGGCAGGCTCGCTGATAGCGGGCGCGCGGCCACCGTGCCGGCGGCCCGGACGCCTCAGCCGGAACCGCGGGGGATGCTGCCCGGCGCCTCCCGCACGCGGCCGCCGGACAGCCCGCCGGGGGCGCCTCGACCCGGGCAGGGTCACGCCCGGTAGCGTGCGGATGGTGATGGTTGCGCGGTTCCCGGGCCTGGCGCGGGTGGCGTCACGCCTCGTCGCATTCGTACATGTCACATTCGTACATGTCACATTTATGTATGTCGTATTCGTATGTGTCACATCCGCGCGTGTGAAACCCATACGTCCGGGATGTAGTATTTTCACACGTCAGGGTGGTTGTTGAGGTGGGTCTGGCATTCCACGTACGCCGTATCGCGCCTGGTGATGCCGAGCGGTTGCGCGGTGTCCGCCTGGCGGCGCTGGCCGACGCGCCCGGATCCTTCTGGCAGACCCTGGCGGCCGAGAGCGCCCGGCCCGGCGCGGACTGGCAGGCCCGCGCGTCACGGAACGCGATGGGCGACGCGCACGCCACGTTCCTGCTGGAATCGGATCACGACGCGACGGGCGACGGGTCGTCCAACGCCGCGACGGGCGGCGCTCCCGTGGCCGGCGGCGCTCCCGTGGGCGGTGGCGTCGTGATGGGCATGGTGGACGTCTATCGGCCGTCGCTGGCGCCGGAGTTCCGGGAACTGGCCGCGATGTGGGTCGCGCCGGCCATACGCGGCACGGGCGCGGCCGGCGCCCTCCTCGACGCCGCCGTGGACTGGGCGCGGACGGTGGGCGCTATCGGCGTCCGGCTGTGGGTCGTGCCCACCAACACGGCCGCGGTCCGCCTCTACGCCCGTCACGGCTTCGAGCCGGCCGGCGACCCGGAACCCGACACGGACGATGGCGGCGGCGGCAAAAGCTACCTGCCGATGCTGCGCACCCTGGACGAACGGGCGGCGGCATCACCCACGTTCGTGACCCGCGCACTGGCCCCGTGGACCGACGAGTCGACCTGAACGGCTCGGCCAGCGTCGTCGGCCCGGTCGGCCCCGCCGGCATCCGGGGAGCGGGCCCGGCGCGGACAGCGGCTGACCCAGCGGGTCACCGTGTTCCGGGCCGCCCGTTGCTCCCGGACGCATACCGCGCACAATCACCGACATGAGCACAACGGGGGCTGACAGTGTGATCGCGGCCCAGCAGCGGTGGTCCGTGGCCGCGACGAAGGCGAAACAGCGCATCCGCCGGGGCCGGCGGGCCGCCCTCGGGCTGGGCGTGGCCGGCACGGTCCTGGTGACCGCCGCCGCGCAGGCCGACGGGAGCGTGGGCCGGGTACTGGCCGGGCTGGCCGCCGCCGCCCTGGCCAGCGTGCCGATCGTGGCCGGTTTCTTCGCCGGCCCCGAGCGCACCCGGACCTGGACACAGTTACGTTCGGTCTCCGAACGCATAAGGGCCGAGATCTCCGTCTATCTGGCCGGCGTCAGCCCCTACGACGGCTCGCCGGCCGAACGGGCCCGCCAGCTCCTGGACAACGGCGAGAAGATCCAACAGGATGCTGGCATTGACCCGCCCGCGGCGCTGGTCAGCGGCCCGCCGTCCCAGCGGCTGCCGGAGGCCGGCAGCCTCGACGCCTACGTGACCTACCGGGTCGACGACCAGATCGGCTACTACGAGTCGCAGGCCGCCGCCGCCGAGCGGCACATCATCCAGTTCCAGTGGGCCGGGCTGGCCACGAGCCTCGCCGCGGCGGTGCTCGGCGCGCTGGAGGCGGCCACGGGCGGGGCCGCGCTCACCGCCTGGGCGCCGGTGATCACCATGGTGGGGGCGTCGGTGGGCTCGTACGCGGCCGCTTCGCGCTACGAAGACGACGCCCGCGCCTACAAGCAGACCGCCCGCCGGCTGCGCTTCCTGCGTGACCGGTGGCGGCTGCCCCTCCCGGCCGGCACCTCCGCCGCCGAACGAGCCCGGCTGGACACCGTGTTCGTCACTGGCTGCGAGGAAGCGATCGCCATCGAGAACCAGACCTGGACAGCCCGCTGGAACGCCGACGGCTCCGTGACACCCGCCAGCCCGGCCGAACAGCCCGCCTGACCGTCCCGGAGCCCACCGGTTACCTGGCGCTGCCTGCTGCCCGCCCGTTGCCTGGGGCTGCCGCGCTGGCGGCGTGGCCGCGG
>NZ_CEVIVC010000113.1:3501-6296 GCF_982290645.1 Protofrankia sp. CiP1_Cm_nod4 | reverse complement strand
CGGTTATGGTCAGGCGCTGAGGAGGCGCTGGTGGACGACCGTCACGTGCCGGACGACCGGGTGAGCCGGGCCAGCACCGACACGACGACGGGTCCGGCCGCCGCCGTGTCACGACAGGCCGCGCCGCCCGGGCCACCGGTTGACCCGCTGAAGCTGACCCTGCCCAGGGGCGGGGGCGCGCTGCGCGCCATGGGCGAGAAGATGAACCCGGTGTCGACGCACGGCACGGCGGGATTCTCGGTTCCCGTGCCGGTGCCGCCGGGGCGCGGCGGTCTGCGTCCCGAGCTCACGCTGGCCTACTCGTCGGCGGCGGGTAACTCGGTGTTCGGTCTCGGCTGGGACATCGGCCTGCCGTCGGTGACCCGCGGGACCGAGAAGGGGCTGCCGCGCTACCTCGACGACGACCGGTTCGTGCTCGCGGGCGCGGAGGACCTGGTGCCGGTGGACGGCGGTGCCGGCCTGGTGCCCGCGGCGGCGCCGGCCGCCGTCCCGTTCGGCGGCAGCGGTGTGCTGACGTTCCCGGCCCGGTTCCGGCCGCGGACGGAAGGCGCGTTCGCCCGGATCGAACGGCACGCCGTCGCCGGCAGCGGGGAGACGTTCTGGTCGGTGCTGTCCGCGGGGAACGTGCTGACCGTGTTCGGCCGGAGCGCGCAGGCCCGGGTCAGCGACCCCGACGATCCCGGCCGGGTGTTCGAGTGGCTGGTCGAGGACGTCTTCGACGACCGCGGCAACCGCGTGCACTACCGCTATGTGGCCGACGACGACGCCGGGGTGGACACGACGGCGGCGCACGAGACGCACCGGGCGGGCCGTCCGCAGGCCCGGCGGTACCTCAAGGAGATCGCCTACACCGTCGGCACGCCGGTGGCCGACCGGTTCACCGCGCCGCTGATCGACCATGCCGACCCGCACTGGCGCGCCGCGTTCCGCTTCCTCGTCGTCTTCGACTACGGCGACCACGGCGATCGCGACGACCACGGGGGCCCGGCCGGCCCGCTGCCCACCCGGGCGTGGCCGGCGCGGGCCGACGCCTTCTCGTCCTACCGCTCCGGGTTCGAGATCCGCACGCGGCGCAGATGCGAGCGGATCCTGGTCTTCCACCAGTTCCCGGCCGAGCTCGGCGTCCCGGCCAGCCTGGTCAGCGCGACGGAGCTGGGCTACGGGGAAGCGGGCTCCCCGGACGGGGCGGGCTCCCCCGGCGGTGGCGCCTCCGACGGGCTCGTGGCCACCCTCCGTTCGATCACCCAGGTCGGCTACGGCGGTGACACCGGGATCGACGGCGGCGACGGCGGCGACGGTGGCGGCGACGGTGGCGGCGACGGCGGCGCGGCCGGTCCTGGCGCGGGCGGTCCGGTCGCGGGCGCCGGCGCTGGTGCCGGCCAGCGGCTCCCTCCGATCACGTTCCGTTATCGTCAGTGGGCGCCCTCGCCGCGGGTCCGTGAGCTCCCCAAAAGCTCCTACGACGGCCTGCCGGCCGGGCTCATGCCGCCGTACCAGTGGGTGGATCTCGACGCCGACGGCGCGGCCGGGGTCCTCGTCCAGGCGGGCGGTGGCTGGCAGTACCGGTCGAACCTGGGTGCGGGCACGCTCGCCCCGCCCCGGCCGGTGCACGCGCACCCACAGTCACCGCCTGACGTCCAGCCGTCGTTCGGCCACCTCTTCGGCGACCACCGGCTCACCGTCCTGGTCCGGGACGGTCGCACGCCCCGCTATTCGGTACGTGACCCGGACGGCCAGCGGTGGGCGCCGTTCGCCACGTTCCCGCGGCATCCGGTGCTGGACTGGGACGATCCCGACCTCCGCCAGGTCGACCTGGACGGGGACGGGCTGCCCGACCTGCTGCGCACACTCGGTGACACGCTGGAGTGGTATCCCTACCTGGGCCAGGAAGGCTGGGACACCGCCCGCCGGGTCACCCTCGGCCCGGACGAACGCCGCGCGCCGACAGTCGTCCTCCGCGACGCCCGGCACGCGGTGTTCCTCGCGGACATGTCCGGTGACGGCCTCGAGGACCTGGTACGGGTCGGCGACGGCGCGGTCCGCTACTGGCCGAACCTCGGCTACGGCCGGTTCGGCCCGATGGTGACGATGTCGCGGCCACCGTCCTTCGACCCGTACGACGAGTTCGACCCGGCCCGTGTGCACCTGGTGGACGTCGACGGCACCGGCCCGGCGGACCTGGTCTACGTCGGCCGGCGCGGCGTGTCGTACTGGCCGAACCTGGCCGGTAACCGGTGGGGAGCCGAGTTCACCATCACCGGGCTGCCGGTGGCGGACCACGTGGCGTCGGTGGCGTTCGTCGACCTGTTCGGCGCCGGGACGCGCTGCCTGGTCGTCTCCTCGTCGCTGCCGGACGCGGCCGGTGTCTCGCTGCGCTACGTCGACCTCATGCCGGATGGCAAGCCGTACCTGCTGACCGGGGTGGACAACCACCGCGGGCTCACCACCGAGATCACGTACAGCACGTCCACCCGGTACGCGCTCGCCGACCGCCGCGCCGGCCGGCCGTGGCGCACCCACCTGCCGTTTCCCGTCCACGTCGTCGCCGCCGTCACGACCACCGAGCACACGACCGGGGTGGCCACCACCCGCTCGTACCGTTACCGGGACGGGTACTTCGACGTCGCCGACCGGGAGTTCCGCGGTTTCGGGTACGTGGAGGTGGCCGACGTCGACCGGTACACCGCCCTGTTACCGGCCCCCGACAGCCCCGGCGCTCCCGGCGGCCTGCCCGTCCCGGAGCCGACGGCGTTGCCCCCGGTGGTCACCGCGACCTGGTACCACACCGGTTCCCC
>NZ_CEVIVC010000113.1:2288-2949 GCF_982290645.1 Protofrankia sp. CiP1_Cm_nod4 | reverse complement strand
GGGGGGCCCGGCGCTGGAACGGGACGTCCCCGAACTCACCGACATCGCGGGTATCGCCGGTATCGCCGGTCCTGTCGGTCCCACGGATCCCGCCGCCGCGGCTCCCGGGGACGACGAGCGGATTCGGCGCGAGCTGCTGCGATGCCTGCGTGGCCAGGTCCTGCGGGAGGCGGTCTACGCCCTCGACGGCACACCGGCGTCCGCGTTCCCCTACGTCGTCACCGACCGGACCTGGCAGGCGCGGCTGCTCGAACGGGGGGTGGGCGATCGGGACGGATATGCCGTCACGCTGGCCGTGCCCCACCAGACCCTCGAACGCCACCTGGAACGCCAGCCGGTGCCCGAAACGCTGCGCTGTCCCGATCCCGAGCGGTGGCTGGGCCCCGCCGCGGACGCCGCGGCAGGTGGGGGACCGGGAGACGCTGCCCCGGGAGACGGTGGCCTGGCCGGCGCCGGACCGGGAGACGCCGGTCCGGTGGCCGCCGAGCCGGCGCGGGCGATCCACACCCTCGCGGCGCGGGTCAATGACTTCGGCCAGGTCGAACGGTCGGTGACGGTCGCCTACGGCCGCGCCGACGCCGCCGCGTCCGAGGCGCAGCGGGCCACCCTGGTCACCGCCACCGCCGTCACCTTCGGTAACCTCGTCGACCGGTCCGACCGG
>NZ_CEVIVC010000113.1:0-2254 GCF_982290645.1 Protofrankia sp. CiP1_Cm_nod4 | reverse complement strand
CGGCGCGTCGGCGTCCCGGTCGAGGAGCGGCATTTCGAGGTCCTCGGTCACCCTCCGCTGCCCGCGTCCGGCCGGTTCGACGCCGCCACCCTCGCCGGCTTCGCCGCCGCGCCCGTCGCGCCCGCCGCCGGGCCGGCCGAGCCCGTCGGCCCGGTCGGCCCGGCCGAGCCCGTCGGCCCGGTCGGCCCGGCGGGTCCCGTGCCCCCGGCCCACGTCCTCCGCCGGCGTAAGCGGAGGGTCACCCGCGCCCTCTACTGGGACGACGACGCCCGCCGCGAACTGCCCTTCGGCTCGTTCACCGGACGTGCGCTGGCCCGCCGCACGGTCGCGGCGGCGCTCACCGCCGACCAACTCGCCGACGTCGCCGCCGACCTGGACGCGGCCACGATCGTCACCGACGGTCACTACGAGTCGGCGCCGGACGGTGACGGCGAACCGCTGTGGTGGGTGTCGTCGCCGGTCAGCCAGCCCGACCCGGCCGCCTTCTTCGCCCCGACCGCCCAGGTCGACCCGTTCGGCCTCGGCATCTTCGCCGGCCTGGACGTCCACGCGCTGCTGCCCGAACGGCTGCTGGTCACCCGCGCGGCGGCCGTGCCGGGAACCGACCGCTTCACCGCCGACCCGGCCGGGCCGCGGTGGAACCTGTCGCGTGCCACCAACGACTACCGGACGCTTACGCCACGGGCTGTCACCGACCCGCACGGCACGGTCGCGGCCGCCCGGTTCGACGCGCTCGGCATGGTGACCGCGACCCGGCTGACCGGCGCCGCCGGGGAGGGCGCCCCACCAGGCGAGTGGGACCACGAGTACACCCTCGACCTCGCCGCCTGGGACGAGCGGGGCGTCCCGAACTCGGTCCGCACCCGGTCACGGACCGCCGACGCCGCTGGCAGCGACTGGACGGAGTCGGTCACCTACTTCTCCGGGGCGGGCGTGGCCGTCCAGACCAAGGCGCAGGCCGAGAGCGGCCCGGCGCCGTTCCGCGACCCGGCCGGCGCGCTGGTTGTCGACCCCGCGACCGGGCGGGCGGCCGTTCGGGACATGGCCGGGCCGCGCTGGATCGGCACCGGCCGCACCGTCTTCGACGGCAAGGGCCGGCCCGTCCGCCGCTTCGATCCCTACTTCGCCCCGGACGACCGCTACGACACCGAGACCGAGCTGGTCGAACTGGGCTTCCCGACGACGCTGCGTTACGACCCGGTCGACCGGGCCACCCGAATCGACTTCCCGGACGGCACCCACACCAGGGCCGAACCGGGGATCTGGTCCGTGCGGACCTTCGACCGCAACGACACGGTCGCCGACTCGGACTGGCTGGCCGCCCGCACCGCGCCCGGCGCCACCGACGAGGAGAAGGCCGCGGCCGCGGCGTCGCTGGCACACGCCGGCACACCGACGACCGCGCGGCTCGACGCCCTCGGCCGCACGGTCGAGACCGTCGAACGCAACGGCACGGCCGACCTGGTGACCACCACCGTCTTCGACATCGACGGGCGGGTGCTGTCGGTGACCGACCCGCGTGGGGTCGTCGTGGCGACCCACGGTTACGACCTGCTCGGCCGCCCACTCGTCACGACCAGCCCGGACGCCGGGACCAGCCGGACGATGCCGGACGCGCTGGGACGGCCGTTACGCGAGTGGCACGGCTGCGGCCCGTGGACGCCGGCGGCGGCGCCGTACGAGGTGCGGGCCCGCCCGGAGTACGACCTGTTCGGCCGCCCGGTGCGGACCTGGGTGCGCGACACCACCCTCCCCGCCCCAGCGCCTATCGGCCCGTCTCCCGATGGCCCGGTGGGCGCCGGGGCGGTCGGTGGGGGACCGGCCGCCGGGCAGCTGGCGGCGCCGGGCGAGGTCTGCCGGTCGGTCATCGGCTACGGCGACGACGACCCGGCCGCCGCCGGCCCCCGCTACCTGCTCGGCGTGGCCCAGCAGACGTTCGACGGCGCCGGGCTCGCCGAGACCCTGCGCCGGGACTTCCGCGGCAACATCACCGGGTCGGCGCGCCGGTTCGCCGTCGCCTACGACCGGGAGCCCGACTGGACGGGCGTGGCCACGGCGGCGCCCACCCCGGAAAGCCGCCTCGCCGCGGCCTCGGCCGCGTTGGAGGCGGCCCCGGGCAGCCTGACCACCAGCGTGTTCGACGCGCTCAGCCGCCCGGTCACCACCACGGCGGCGGACGGCGGCGTGCTGGCCGTCCGGTACAACCCGGCCGGCCTGGTCGACCATCTGGAGGCCACCCCCCGCGGTGGCAGCT
>NZ_CEVIVC010000112.1:10662-16198 GCF_982290645.1 Protofrankia sp. CiP1_Cm_nod4 | reverse complement strand
GCGTCCACGGGCAGGACGCCGGCTAACGCGGTCGGAGGGCGGTTCCAGTGGACCGCCTCGGGCCTGCGGGTGCTGCGCTGGCCGGCCCTGAGCGGACACGCCGTGGACGCCTTCGTCACGACCCGCGACGGCGGGGTGTCCATGGGCCGCTACGCCTCGCTGAACCTCGGCCTGCATGTCGGGGACGACGACGCGGCTGTGCTGGCGAACCGGGCGACGGTGGCCGCCGCGCTCGACGCGGACCTCGACGACTTCGTGTTCTGCGAGCAGGTCCACCGCCGCGACGTGGCCGTCGTCACCGACGAGCACCGCGGCCGGGGCGCCCGCTCGGCCGCGGACGCGATACCGGCGACCGACGCGCTCGTGACCGCGGTGCCCGGTGTCGTCCTCGCCGTCCTGGCGGCCGACTGTGTCCCGCTTGTCCTGCACGACCCGGTGGCCGGTGTCCTGGCCTGCGTGCACGCCGGCTGGGGCGGGACCGTCCGCGGGGCCACCCCCGCCGCGGTGACGGCCATGCGCCAGCTCGGCAGCGACCCGCGTGACATCGTCGCCTGCGTCGGGCCGGCCATCCAGCCCGACCGCTACCAGGTCGGCGCGGACGTCGTCGACGCGGCCCGCACCGCCTTCGGTGACCGGCTCGACGAGGTGGCGCGGCCCGACGGCACCGGCCGGTGGGCCTTCGACCTGTGGCGGGCCAACACCCTGCAGCTGGTCGCCGCGGGTGTACCGGCAGGTCAGGTGCACGTCACCGCCATCGGCACCGGCGGTCCGGGCACACCGTTCTTCAGCCATCGGGCCGGCGGCCCGTGCGGCCGGTTCGCCGCCGTGGCCCGGCTGCGCGGCAAGGACCAGCCGGTCCAGCCGCGCGGAAAGGACCGCTCATGACGGTGTCACCCCCGCGCGGGGAGAGCTTCCACTACGTCGGCTACGACATCGACACGTCCCGTAACCGGCTGGTGTGCCGCTACCGGCTCGACGGGCGGGACTTCCGCGAGGAGATCACCTTCCCCGGCGGCGGCGCCTGGGACGAGCCGGCCGCCGCCGAGACGGCCCGGCTGATATTCCTGCTGGCCGCGGTCTCCTACTACAAGTCCGCCGCCCCGCCGGTGGTCGACCTCGGCGACACCGCGGTGACGGACATCGAACGCGCCTTCCTCCGCGAGTTCTACCTGGACGGCCTGGGCGAGTTCGCCTACCGCAACAACCTCGACCTCTCCGGCCTGCGGATCGTCGGCCCCCGGCTGGAACGGACGGCGCCGGTGGCGTTCAGCCCGCGGGAGAGCCGGCCGCTGGTGCCCTTCGGCGGCGGGGTGGACTCCATCGTCACCGCGGAGCTCCTCCGGCCGCTGGCGAAGGACCCGGCGCTGTTCGTGGTCAACCGGCCCGGGGACCGCTTCGACGCCATCGAACGGCCCGCCCGCGTCACCGGCTTCCCGGTCGTGCGGGCGGAACGGCTCATCGACCCCCAGCTGCTGCGGTCGGCGGAGCTCGGTTTTCTCAACGGGCACGTCCCGGTCACCGGAATCCTCTCGGCGATCGCGCTCCTGGCGGCCGTCCTGGACGGGCGGGACGCCGTGGTGATGTCCAACGAGTGGTCCGCGTCGGTGGGCACCATCGAGGTCGACGGCCGGTCCGTCAACCACCAGTATTCCAAGAGCGAGGCGTTCGAGAACTCCCTGCGCTCGGTGCTGGCGGAAACGCTGGCCGGCGGCCCGGACTACTTCTCGCTGCTGCGCCCGTTCACCGAACTGTGGATCGCCCGCCGGTTCGCCGCGCTGCCGCAGTACTTCGACCATTTCCGCAGCTGCAACCGTGCCTTCCACATCGACCCGGCGCAGCGGCTGGACAGGTGGTGCGGCCGGTGCGACAAATGCTGTTTCATCGACCTGATTCTCGCTCCCTTCATCGCCGAGCCGGCGCTGCGGCAGGTGTTCGACGGCCGCGAGCCGCTGGCCGACGTGACACTGCTGGGCCGGTTCCGCACCCTGCTGGGGCTGTCCGCGGACAACAAGCCCTGGGAATGCGTCGGTGACATCACCGAGTGCCGGGCCGCCACCGCGCTGGCCGCCCCGCGGGCTGACCGGGCCGGCTCCGCCGTGCTGGCCGCGCTCGGCCCCCTGCCCGAGGAGCCCGCGCCCGAGAAACTGCTCGTCCCCCATGGCCGCCACTTCGTCCCGGACCGGTATGCGCCCGACGATCTCCTGGTCTGACCTGCGCGGCCGCGCGGTCGGCATCTACGGCCTGGGACGCGAGGGCGAGGCCAACCTGCGGGCCTGCCTCGCCCGGGGGATCGACCCGGTGCTCGTCGACGACGCCCCCGGCCGGGCCCACGTCGACGGCAGGCCGCTGCTGACGACCGCCGCCGGCGGGTTCGACGCCCTCACCCGCTGTGACGTCGTCGTCAAGACGCCGGGGATCTCCCGCTACGGCGAGACCGTGCGGGCCCTTCAGCGGCGCGGCATCCCGGTGGTCGGCGGGGTGGGCCTGTGGCTCGCCGAAGCCGACCGCTCGAAGGTGCTGTGCGTGACCGGCACCAAGGGCAAGAGCACCACCTCGGCGATCGCCGGGCACCTGCTGACCCGGCTCGGCTACCGCTGCCTGGTCGCGGGCAACATCGGCCTGCCGCCGCACGACCCACAGGCCGGCGGCGACTATGACTTCTGGGTCGTCGAGATCTCCAGCTACCAGGCGGCCGACCTGGCCTGCTCCCCGCCGGTGGTCGCGCTGACCTCCCTGCATCCCGATCATCTGCCCTGGCACGACAACGACCCCGAGACGTACTACCGCGACAAGCTGTCCGCCTGCTCGCAGCCCGGCGCCGAACTGACCGTCGCCAACGGCGACAGCGACCTGATCCGCGCCCACCGGCACCTCCTCGGCCCGAAGGTGCACTGGGTGCACGCCGACGACGGCTCCGCCGACATCGCCGGCCCCGCCCGCCCGGTTGGCCCCGCCAGCCCGGTTGGACCGGTTGGACCCACCAGCCTGGTTGATACCGCCAGCCCGGTTGATACCGCCAGCCCGGTTGATACCGCCAGCCCGGTTGATACCGCTGGCGCTGCCGGCGCTGTCGGTATCGCTGGCTCCGGCGTAGCTGTCGGCCCTGCTGGCGCCATCAGCTACGTCGGCGTTGATGCCACCGGTGACGCCGGTGACTGGACCCGCCCGTTGGGACTGCTCGGCCGGCACAACCGGCGCAACGCAATGATCGCCAGGGCCTGCCTGCGTGCGCTCGGTGTGCCCGAGGCGGACGACGACGACGCGCTGCGGGCCGCCGCGGCGGGCTTCACCGGCCTGGACAGCCGCCTGAAGATGATCGGCTCGGTGGACGGGGTCAGCTTCGTCGACGACAGCCTGTCGACGAACGTCCTGCCGACGCTGGCGGCCGTGGACGCCTTCGACAGCCGCCGGGTCGCGCTCATCGTCGGCGGCTACAGCCGCGGCATCGACTACAGCCCGCTCGCGGTCGGCCTGCGCGGCCGCAGCCTGGACACGTTCGTCCTCACCGTGCCGGACAACGGCCCGGACATCCGCCGCCAGGTCACCCAGGCCGGCGCCGGCCCGCACGTCACCGTCGTGGACACGCCCGATCTCGCCACCGCCGTCGCCGAGGGCTACCGCTGGGCGAGACCCGACGGCGTCGTCCTGCTCTCGCCGGCGGCGGCGAGCTTCGGCCGCTTCCGCGACTACCGCGACCGCGGCGCCGCCTTCGCCCACGCCATGCGCAACTGCCGCGCCACCTGAACGGAAATACCACCTGAGCGTGGGCAGCCTCATGACAGCTGGGCCCAGGGACGATGACAACGGCGCGGGCCGAGAGCACGGGCCGTGCCGCCGCGGCGACAGCCGTGGCAGCCGTGGCAGTGCGGTTCAGAAGCTGGCTCCCAGCCTCTCCGGATGACCGCGGGATGACCGCGCGAACCGGTCGCCCCGACCGTCCCGTCCTCAACCGGATGACGATCACTCGGCGTCCTTCTCGTCGATGCGGGTTGCCCCGACCGTCCCGTCCCCAACCGGGGCACGCGTCGCCGGCCAGAAGTCCTGACGACTTTTAGTAGTCAATTTGATACTTTCCGTAAAAATCCGGAGTGCGTGCACGCGAACGGCGTACGCGCAGAGGCGCGGCGGACCGGCCATCGCCAGGTGGTGGAAATGTCCGGATAATCGAGTAGACTCGTACGTATGTTCGATTCTGTAGCGACCATCGCCGACCCGGCTATCGGTCCGCCAGCGGCGAGGGGCGGTGATGCGGCCGACGGCCTGTCCGTGGTGGAGCGCGGTGGCGCGGGCGGCGGTCCACCAGCGCTGGCGGCCGACGGCGCGGGCGGCGGCCTGCCAGCGGTGGAGGGCTGTGATGCGGATGGTTGCCTGTCCCTGATGGCGGCTGTACGGAAGCGGATCGCCGGGCTGGAGGCGGTGATGCTGCGGGCGCAGGCCCGGTTCGCCGCGCTGCGGCCCACCCCGCCGGGGGAGGCGAAGCGGGCCGGGCCAGGCTGGGCCGCGGAGGAGATCGCCGCCGAGCTGGCGTTGTCCCCGGCCGCCGCGGCGGCCGGCCTGGAGCTGGCGGTCACCGTCGTCGACCGGCTGCCCGCCACCCTCACCGCGCTGGAAGCCGGTGACATCGACCTGGGCCGGGTCCGCGCGGTCGCGGAGAGCACCGCCGCGCTCCCCGCCGAGAAAGCCGCCACTGTCGAACAACGGGTGCTCGCTCGCGGTGGGCGAGCCAGCCACAGCCTCTTCCGCCAAGCCCTGCGCCGCGCCGTACTGGCGACGGATCCGGATGGCGCCCGACGTCGGCACGCCCATGCCCGCACCGAGCGGCAGGTCCAGCTCCGCACCGCCGAGGACGGCATGGCCGAGCTGTGGGCGTTGCTGCCCGCGGTCGACGCCCAGGCCGCCTACCAGCGCCTGGACGCGCTGGCCCGTCAGGTCGCCGATCCGCAGGAGGCTCCCGGCATGGACGCCCGCCGCGCCGACGCGCTGGTCGACCTGCTCCTCGGCCGCGACCGGGGAGCCGAGGTGTCGGTAGAGATCGGGGTGCTGGTGTCCGCGGCGACGCTCGCCGGGGCCAGTGACGTCCCCGGGGAACTGGCCGGGTACGGGCCGATCCCCGCAGCCCTCGCCCGTGAGCTCGCCACGGATGCCACCTGGCGACGAGTGCTCACCGACCCGGCTCAGGGCGACCGGCCCGTCGAAGTCAGCCGCCGGTTCCCCGCACCTGGGCTGGCCCGGCTGCTACGCACCCGGCAGCGGACCTGCCGGTTCCCCGGCTGCCGGAAACCCGCTCGGTTCTGCGACCTCGACCACATCCAGCCCCACAGCACCGGCGGGCCCACCAGCGAGGAGAATCTGCTCACCCTGTGCCGACGGCATCACAGAGCGAAACATGACGGCGGCTGGATGGTACAACGCACCGATAGCGACACCGACACGGTGCTCTGGACCGCCCCGACCGGGCGGACCTATCCCAGCGTGCCCGAGCCCTGGGACGATCCCGCTCCACCCACACCCCCGGCGTCCACAACCACGCCTACTA
>NZ_CEVIVC010000112.1:0-10326 GCF_982290645.1 Protofrankia sp. CiP1_Cm_nod4 | reverse complement strand
AAACATGACTAAAAAAGACAAAACCGGACGAAATGGCATCCTGGACCTCGGCCCAGTGCCTTTCTGAGCCCGTCGCGCCTTCCCAGGGCACCTGCTTCTTCCGGCCCGGACAGGTGGAAGCCGGACACCGCGCTCCCCCGGGAAGCCTGACCGCAGGCGAACGCGTGCCGGTAGCGCTGGATCCGGACATGTGAGCTTGGACGCCGTACTGGGAGCGACGGTCGGAACGCGCGCCGGGAAGCCGTCTCGAAACGTCCATCAGCGACCGCAGTGGAAACGACCAGGAAAGCCCAACCGCCGTGGAAACGGCCAGAAGGCCGCTGCGGGAGCTGCCAGGAACACTGCGGAGCCCGTCAGAAACCGCTGCGGGAGCTACCGGAAACCACCGCGGGATCCGTCAGGACCGTTGCGGGAGCTACCAGGGAGCGCTGTGATGACCGTCAGGAACCACTATGGGAGCTGTCAGGAGCCGCCGTGGGAGAGGAACTCCGCGTAGAACAGGCCGAGGCCGAACGCCACGGCCAGGCCGGAGACGATCCAGAAGCGGATGATGACCGTGGTCTCGGGCCACTCTGCCAGCTCGAAGTGATGATGGATCGGCGCCATGTTGAAGACACGCTTCCGGGTGGCCTTGAAGAAGGCAACCTGAAGGATCACCGACAGCGTCTCGACGACGAACAGCCCGCCGAGGACGAACAGCAGCAGCTCCGTCCGGCTGACGATGGCGATGCTCGCGAACGCGCCACCGAGAGCCAGGGAGCCGGTGTCGCCCATGAATATCTTCGCGGGGCTGGCGTTCCACCACAGGAAACCGAAACAGGCGCCCATGGCCGCCGCCGCCACCAGCGCGACGTCGAGCGGGTCCCGGACCAGGTAGCATCCCGGGCCGCCGGCGCCCGGCTCGCACAGGTTGCCGAACTGCCAGAAGGAGATCACCACGTAGGCGCCGAACACCATCGCCGAGGTGCCGGCGGCCAGCCCGTCCAGCCCGTCGGTGAGGTTCACCGCGTTCGACGTCGCCGCGATGATGATCCAGGCCAGCAGGGGGAAGCCGACCAGGCCGATCGAGATGTCGGTGTCCCGGACGATCGAGACGAACGTCGACCCCGGCAGCAGCCCTTCGGCGTTCTTGAAACGGACGGCCAGCAGCCCGAACGCCAGCGCCACCGCGGCCTGCCCGGCGAACTTGGTGCGGGCGGTGAGCCCGAGGCTACGCTGCTTACGGATCTTGATGTAGTCGTCGAGGAAGCCGACCACGCCAAGACCGGTCATGACCATCAGGACGAGCAGCCCGGACGCGGTGAAGCCCTTCATCGTGACGATATGCGCGATGAAGTACCCGGCCAGCGTCGCGAGGATGATGACCGTCCCGCCCATGGTGGGCGTGCCCCGCTTGGTGAGGTGGCTGGACGGCCCGTCCTCACGGATCTCCTGACCGTAACCCTGCCGGCGGAACAGCCGGATCACCGATGGTGTCCCCAGCAGCGACACCACAAGGGCCACCATCGCGGCGACCAGTACACCTCTCACCCGTTCGCACCCCACTCGCCGGGTGCGGCGCCCAGGGGTGGTGTGACACCCAGGGAGACAGCACCCGACGTCAACTCGCTCGCGACCCGCTCCAACCCGAATGCGCGGGATGCCTTGACCAGTACCACATCGCCCGGTACCAGCCGCTCCCGCAGCAGCGTGCACGCCTGCTCGACGTCGGCGACCCACACCGACTCCCCCGACCAGGAGCCCTCCAGCGACGCTCCGAGATGTATCCGGCGCGCCCGCGCGCCGACCGCCACCAGCTGCTCCACCCCGAGGCGGACGACAAGCCGGCCGAGGGCGTCGTGCTCGTCGTCGGCGCTCACGCCGAGCTCCTCCATGCCGCCGAGGACCGCCCAGGCCCGCCGGCCGCCCCGGCTGAGGTCGACCAGCGTCTTCAACGCGGCCCGCATGGACTCGGGGTTGGCGTTGTAGGCGTCGTTGACAACGGTGACGCCGGTGTCGGTCACCGTCACCTCCATCCGCCAGCGGCTGCGCGCCCGGGCCCGGGACAGCACCTCGGCCGTCCGCGCGGGCGACAGGCCGAGACGGATCGCGACCGCGGCGGCGGCCAGCGCGCTGCCGACCTGGTGCTCGCCGACAAGGGTGAGCGCGACCGGGTGCCGCTCACCGGCGGCCACCAGGGCGAAGCGGGCACGGCCGTCGTCACCGACCCGCACGTCGTGCGCCCGCACGTCCGCCCGTTCCCCTTCACCGAAGGTGATCACCTCACCGCGGGCGCGGACGGCCATCCCGGCGACCAGCGGGTCGTCGACGTTGAGGACGACAGCCTCGGAGGCCGCCGCGGCCAGTTCGCCCTTGGCCCGCGCGATACCGGCCTGCCCGTCGGCGTACTGGCCGAGATGCGCCGAGCCGACGTTGAGCACCACCCCGATCCGCGGCCGGGCCAGCTCGCACAGGGCGGCGATGTGGCCGAGGCCGCGGGCGCCCATCTCCAGCACGGCGAACCTGGTGGCCGGCTCGATGCGCGTGACGGTCAGCGGCAGGCCGATCTCGTTGTTGAACGAGCCGGCGGCGGCGACGGTCGGCCCGAGCTCACCGAGCAGGTCGGCGAGCAGGTCCTTGGTGGTGGTCTTGCCCGCCGAACCGGTCACCGCCACCACGGTCGCCGACGACCGGGTACGCACCTGCGCGGCGAGCGCGGCCAGCGCGGCGACCGGATCGGCGACCACCACCGCGGGCACGCCCACCGGCCGGGCCGCGAGCACCGCCGCCGCGCCGGCACCTACCGCCGCGGCGGCGAAGTCGTGGCCGTCGACCCGCTCCCCGGCCACCGCGACGAACAGCGCGCCGGCGGTGACCTGGCGCGAGTCGATGACGACGCTGGTCACGGCGGCGTCAGGATCATCCACGGCGTCCAGCCGGCCGCCGCAGGCCACCGCGACCTCGCGCAGGGTCAGCGTCATCACCGTCGGACGCCCCTCACGCCGAATGCCGGCGCGACACGGGACGCCACCCGGCCAGCTCCGCCCGCAGCACGTCACGGTCGTCGAAGGGGGTCACCACGCCGGCCTGCTCCTGACCGGTCTCGTGCCCCTTGCCGGCCAGCACGACCGCGTCTCCCGGCTGGGCGAGGCCCACCGCGAGGCGGATCGCCGCGGCCCGGTCCGGCTCCACCATGACACGGCCCCGGGCGCTGGGCGGCAGCGTCCCCACGCCGGTACACATCTGCGCGATGATCAATTCCGGATCCTCCGACCGGGGGTTGTCACTGGTGAAGATCGAAATATCGGCGCCGACGGCCGCGGCGGCGCCCATCAGCGGACGTTTGCGCCGGTCACGGTCACCCCCGCAGCCAAGCAGCACGATCACACGGCCGGGCACCAGCGGCCGCACGGTACGCAGCAGCGTCTGCACCGCGTCCGGTGTGTGCGCGTAGTCGACCAGGCCGAGGAACGGCTGGCCGGCGTCGACCCGTTCCATCCTGCCCGGCACCCCGGGCAGGCTCGCCAGCCCGGCCGCCGCCACCGGCGCGGGGACACCGGTGGCCACCAGCAGCGCCAGCGCCACCAGGGCGTTGCCGACGTTGAAGGCTCCGGGCAGCGCGATGCCCACCCGGACGTCCACGCCGTACGGGCCGAGCGCGCGGAAGACCGTCCCGCTGGGGCCGGCGGCGACGTCGACGGCACGCCAGTGCGCGTCGGCGGCCGTCCCGCAGGTGATCGCCCCCGGGACGGCCCCGGCGAGCTGGCGCCCCCACGGCGTGTCGATGTCGATGACGGACACCCCGGTCCGCTCGGGGGTGAACAGGGCGGCCTTGGCGGCGAAATAGTCCTCCATCGACGGGTGGAAGTCGAGATGGTCCTGGCTGAGGTTGGTGAACGCCGCCCCGGCGAACCGGATGCCGCCCACCCGGTGCAGGGCGACGGCATGGCTGGAGACCTCCATCGCCGCCGCGGTCACCCCACGCTCGGCCATGACCGCGAGCAGCGCCTGCAGGTCGGTGGCCTCCGGCGTGGTGCGCACCGAGGGGAGCACCGTGTCGGCCAGCCGCGTCTGCACCGTCCCGATCAGCCCGGTCGTGTGCCCGGCGGCCCGCAGCCCCGCCTCCAGCAGGTAGGCCACCGTCGTCTTGCCGTTGGTGCCGGTGACCCCGAGCAACGTCAGGGCCGTCGACGGTTCGCCGTACACCCGGGCCGCGACCGGCCCCAGCAGCGCCCGCGGGTCCGCGGCCACAAGCACCGGGACGTCGGCCACGCCCGCGCCGGCTGCCGTGTCCGCGCCGGCTGTGTCCGCATCAACGGCTGTGCCACCGCCAGCCACGTCCCCATCGTCACTACCAGCCGCGTCACTACCAGCCATGTCGCTACCGGCTACGTCCCTGCCGGCCGCGCTCCCACCAGCTACGTCCCTGCCAGCCGTGCCGCTACCGGCTACGTCCCTGCCAGCCGTGCTCCCAGCAGCCGTGCCGCTGCCAGCCGTGTCACTACCAGCCGTGCTCCCAGCAGCCGTGCCGGACGACCGGGCCGCCGCCATGATCTGGTCAGCCCCGGCCCGGTCGGTCAGCACGGCCACAGCCCCGGCCGCGATCGCCTGCCGGACGAAGGCGGCCCCGTGCACGCGCGCGCCGGGCAGGGCCGCGTAGAGGTCGCCAGGACGCACCGCCCGGGAGTCATGGGTGATCCCGCGGACGACTACACCCGCCACAGCACCGCCGGTCACCGTGAGGCCGTCGTATCCGACGGTCAGCTCGGTGAGCGCCCGTGCGGGCGGGGCGACCGGACGCAACACCGGTGAGGTCACGGCAACGACACTAGTAGCCGGCCCGCCGGGACCTGCGTCGGGTCACGACGGGCACGGCGGGTCAACGACCCGCGTCCAGATCGAGAACGAGCTTCGGCGGGCTCGTGCCGGACGGAGGCACGCCCAGCGTCGTCAGCGCGAAGGTCATCACCCGCTGGAACACCGGTGCGGCGACCGTCCCACCGAAGTGGCCGTCGCGGGGATTGTCCAGGACCACCTCGACGACCACCCTGGGCTGGTCGGCCGGGGCGAAACCCACGAACGACGCGACATAGCCGTCGTAGTGGCCGGAAGCGCCCACCCGCTGTGCCGTCCCGGTCTTGCCCGCCACCCGGTATCCGTCGATGGCCGCCAGCGGCGCGGTCCCCGAGTCGGTGGTCACCGACTCCAGCATCTGCGAGACCGTGGCCGCGGTGGCCGCGCTGACCACCCGGACGCCGGGCTGGCGGGGCGTGGTGCGCACGGCCCCGTCCGGGGAGATGGTGCTGTCCACCAGCCGGGGCGCGACCCGCACGCCCCCGTTGGCGATGGTGGCGTACACCGAGGCCATCTGGATCGCGGTCGCGGACATCCCCTGCCCGTAGGAGATCGTGGCCTCCTGCTGGACGTCCCACTCGGCGGCGGGCCGCAGGATGCCGGCGCTCTCCCCGGGGAAGCGCAGCGCGGTCCTGGCACCGAGGCCGAAGTCGCGCAGCGCGCTCTCCAGGCCGGCCGGGCCGAGCTTGCGCGCGATCTGGATCGTCCCGAGGTTGCTGGACCTGGCCAGCACCCCGGCCGCGGTCAGGTGCTCGACCCCGTGCGGCTCGGCGTCGGTGAAGGTCCGGCCCGCGATGCGCATGTTCGGCGGCACCGTCACCGGGGTCTCCGGCGTGATCAGGCCACGGTCGATCGCCGCGGCCATGGTGATGACCTTGTTGACGCTGCCCGGCTCGTAGACGTCCTGGGTGGCGCGGTTCTTCAGGGTGCCCGGATCGGCAGTGGCGACCTTGTTGGGGTCGTAGCCGGGCGCGTCCACCATCGCGAGGATGTCCCCGGTGTTCGGGACCATGACCACGACGCTGCCGCCGTCGGCCTGGGTCGTGCGCACGGCCTCGGCCAGCGCCTGCTGCGCGGCCCACTGGATGTCGCGGTCGAGGGTCAGCCGCACGCTCGACCCCGGCACCGGGTCGGACTCCCGGCTGGCCGCCGACGGGATCATCCGGCCGGCCGGGTCGACCTCGACCCGGCGCAGGCCGTCCGTCCCGCGCAGCACCCGGTCGTAGGCGCTCTCGATACCGCCACTGCCAACGATCACCTCGTTGTCACCGATCGTGGTGAACCCGACGACGTTGGACGCGAGTGCGCCGGACGGGTAGAGACGTCGGCGCTCCTCCAGGACGCCGATGCCGGGCAGCCTCAGGTCGGTCACGGCCTTGCCCACCGCCGGGTCCAGGCCCCGGGCCAGGTAGGCGAAACGTCCGCTGCCGGTAAGTTTCGGCTGCAGAGTGTCGGCGGGCACGCCGAGCAGCGGCGCGAGGGCGGCGGCCACCACCTTCGCGTCGGTGACGTTGTGCGGGTCGGCGTAGACCGCGCGCGCCTCGACGTCCTGCGCCAGCGTCGCTCCGCTACGGTCAGTGATGACACCGCGGACCGCGGGCAATGCCACCGTCCGCAACCGCTGCTGCTCGGCACGTTCGGCATAGGTGGACGCCTGGAACGCCTGCAGCTGGGTCAGCCGGCCGGCGAGCACGACCAGCGCCGCGCAGAGAACGACGACCGACACCCGCAGCCTGCGCCGCGGGCTGCCCAGCCGCATGGGCGGCCGGGGCGCGGCACCGCGCGGCGCGGCGGCGCGTGGCGCCGACCGGGCCGCGGGCCGGGCTGCCAGACGGGCCGACAGACGGGCTGAGGGATGAGCATCCGAAGGGTGGGCAACGGTGCCGCTCGGTCCGTCCGTCCGGCCGCGTGGTGCGGGCAGCTGGCGGCTGGCGGTACGGGTGGGCCGGCGTCCCCGGCGCTGGTCCGGCGACCGGCTCGGCCGCTGCCCGCCAACCCCGCCACGGTCCGGCTGGTGACCGCCCGTGTCGTAACCACCCGTGTCATAGACGTATCCGTCGATGTATCCGTCCTGGCCATGGGCGTATCCGTCGCGGCCGGACGCGCCGCCCCCGCGGTAGCCGTCGTCAGGGCGGCCGTAGCCGGAATAGCCGGAGCGGCCGTGACCGGAGCGACCGTGGTCGTCATAGTCGGAGTCGCCCTGGTCGTAGCCGGAGTAGCCGTCGTCAGGGCCGCCCCAGCGGCGGGGATCCCCGTGGACGGTACGGGAGGCGGAACCGGCGGCCGTGGCACGGTAGCCGTCCGGATCCGCATAGCCGGCCGCGAACCCACCGCGGCTGTCCTCGCGCTCATACCACTGATCAACAGTGTCATTACGAACAGGCGTGGAGGCTTTGCGTGACCGCGATCGGCCACGCGCGGCTCCACGGTGCACCGTGGAGCTCACTGGGCGCCCACGGCTGGCGACCCGCCCGCGACCGACGTGCCACCAGCGGGGCCACCCACGGCCGCTGACGCGCCACCACCCGGCGCGCCCGCTGCCGGCGCGGTTGCCGGCTGCGGGCCGCCAGGAGCCCCCGCGCCGCCGGCGCCCGCTGTGGCTCCGGAGCTCGTTGTGGCTCCGGCGCCCGCCGCGGCACCGGAGCCCGCCGCGGCACCAGACGCCGTCGCGGCACCGGCCGGCCGGCCCGGCGGTGGCACCACCACGACGGCAAAGCCGGCGGACGCCTCCGTACCGATCACTCTGGCACCGGGCGGGAGCGGGGCTCCGGCCGGCAGGTAGTGCGGGATGCCGCCGGGGACCATCCCGAGCTGGGCCGCCCGGGCGGCGAGGTTCGCCGGGTCGGACAGGTTGTCCAGCCGCATGGACAGCGCCTGCTGCTCGTCCATGAGATCGGACGAGTCCTGCCGCAGGTCGTGGACCTTGAACGCGCTCTGCGCGAGTGCCGTGTTGAGCAGCAGCAGGCACATCAGGCCGGCACCCATGAGCAGCATCAACAGGATGACGAAGGGCGCACGGGGAGCGCTGCCGCGCACGGAGGGCTGGCCGACACGCAACGGCGACGGCGCGGACGGCCGGCCCGGCCCGGACGCCCGCCGGCGCGACCGGTCCAGGAGCGGGGTGGCCGCCCGGCCCGCCGGCCCGCCGGCCCGCCGGCCCAGGGACGGGATCGGGATGGCGGTGTCGGCGTGTCCTCGGGCCGCCGCCGATGCGGGCACCGTGTCGTACACCGCGGCCGACGCCGCGTAGCCGCGGCGGTCGGCGCGGGCCGCCTGGTACGACGCGCGAGTGGGCGGCGTGGCCGCCTTCGCCCTGCCCCGGCCCTGTCGTGTCAGCAGGGGGGCCGGCGCGCTCATGCCGCACCTCCGGCTGTCCCGTTCGGGCCGGCCGGCCCGAACGTCCCGGCCGTCCTGACCGTCCCGGATATCCTGGACGTCCTGGAACTCCCATAAGCCCCAGACGTTCTGGAGGACCGGGAGGCCCCGGACGGCGGGGCTATCCGCTCGACGGCGCGCAGTTTCGCCGCGGAGGCCCGCGGGTTGGCCGCCACCTCGTCCGGGGACGACGTCTCCCCACCGCGGGTGAGCCAGCGCATCGTCGGCGCGGCATCCGGCGGGATCACGGGCAGGTCCGGCGGTACGTCAGGGCGTACCCGCGCGGCGAATGCCCGCTTGACCATGCGGTCCTCGAGCGAGTGGTAGGCAAGCACGACGAGTCTCCCCCCGACGGCGAGCGCGTCGAGGGCCGCCGGCAGCGCCCGGGCAAGCGCCTCGAGTTCGCCGTTCACCTCGATCCTCAACGCCTGGAATGTACGTTTTGCTGGATTTCCACCGTTACGACGTGTTGCGGCCGGAATGGTCCGGCGGACGAGATCGGCCAGGCGCGCCGAGGACACGAACGGCTCGCGGGCGCGTTCCGCGACCACGGCCGAGGCGATGCGGCGAGCGAAGCGTTCTTCTCCGTAGTGGCTGAGGACGCGGGTGAGCTCGGCGGCGTCGTAGGTGTTCACGACGTCCGCGGCGGTGCGGCCCCGGCTGGGGTCCATCCGCATGTCCAGGGGAGCGTCCCGGGAATAGCTGAATCCCCGCTCGTCGGAATCAAGCTGCAGCGAGGAGACGCCCAGGTCGAACAGCACACCGTGCACCTCGGTCAGACCGAGGGTGTCCAGGACGGCCGGCAGCTGGTCGTACACGGCGTGTACCAGGGTGACCTGGCCGGCCCGGTCGGCCAGCCGGGCGCGGCTGTGCTCCAGCGCCTGTGGATCACGGTCGAGACCGATCAGGCGGGCCGTCGGGCAGGCGTCGAGTAACGCGCTCGCATGACCGGCGAGGCCCACGGTGGCGTCGACCAGGACCACCTCGGGCCCGGGCAGGGCCGGCGCCAGCAGGCCAACGACACGGTCGGAGAGGACGGGGATGTGCGTGGCGTCCACCTCGACCTCCTCGAACGGTTTTGTGAACCTCGCGGCGGGGAAGATGCGGTTGACCCGCGATCACGCTTGGTGAAAACCGCGGTGTGCACGTACGGACGATGTGAGCAGGCGACGATGTGAGCAGACAAGGATGTGAGCAGACAATGTGAACGGATATGGCGGACCGGTCCTGTCGGCTGCGTGACAGCCGGCCGGATGACCGCCAGATACGCGGACAGGCGGGAACACGTGCGCCGGGCGGCCCGGTGCCACCATCGGCCCCGGGGCTCGGCATGTGCCCAGGTCCCGCCCCGCTCACGCCACCGGACACCGGGGAAGTGGCGTCCGGTATGGAGCGGGGGGAGACCTCGGCGCACACCTGATGCCCCGGGCCGCGGCGGCACAGAGATGGCACAGAGGCGACACAGGGGTGGCGCGAGGGCCGTCGACGCTGGTCGGTCGGCGCTCCCGGTCGGGTGTGGCTGCTGTGTCTGCCGCTGTGTCTGCCGCCGTGTCCGCCTCGGACGATGACGCTCGGGCAACGCTCAGATGACGCCGGGCAACACCTCCTCGGAAAGCGCGGCGAAGTTCTCCTCCTGGCCGGTCAGATAGGTCTCCCAGCGGGCCGCGTCCCAGATCTCCACCCGGGTGTTCGCGCCGTTGACGACGCACTCCCGGGTAAGTCCCGCATACGTGCGCAGGGCCGGCGGGATGGTGATCCGTCCCTGCCGGTCGGGAACATCGTCCGAAGCCGAGGAAAAGAAGACACGGCTGTAATCCCGTAGAGCTTTTGCCGTAACAGGCGCGGCCCGCAGGGAGTCACTGATCCGGGTGAACTCAGGCATGGGGAACACGTAGAGACAGCGTTCCTGCCCCTTGGTGATCACGAGCCCCCCTTCCAGCTCCTCGCGGAACTTCGCCGGCAGGGTGAGCCGGCCTTTGTCGTCGAGCCGGGGCGTGTGGCTGCCGAGGAACATCGGCGGCCTCCTCGCCCGTGCCCGAGAGGTTCATGGCCGTTCAAACCCCGCCCTGGTCAGCCTGACAGTGCCCCTGCCCCCCACTGCGCGCCACTGTACCCCAC
>NZ_CEVIVC010000111.1:15955-16952 GCF_982290645.1 Protofrankia sp. CiP1_Cm_nod4 | reverse complement strand
GCCGCCCGCAGGCTCATCGACGATCCGGACGTCATCGCCGTGGTCGGGCCGCTGTCCTCGGACACCGCCGGGGCGAGCGAACCGCTCTACAGCCAGGCCGGCCTGCTGTCGGTGAGCCCGACCGCGACGGATCCGCGGCTGACCGGGCTCGGTTTCGTCAGCTTCTACCGTGTGGCCGCCTCCGACACCGCGCAGGCAACCGCCGCCGCCGACTACGCCGCGAAGGCGCTCAGATCCCGCAGGGTGTTCTCCCTGGACGACGGGAGCGTATACGGCACGGCGCTCTCCGGCGCCTTCGAGAAGGAGCTGCGGGCCCGGGGGGCGGCGGTCACGCACGATGCCGTCGAGTCCACGGGGAGCTATACCGCCGAGGCGGCGAAAATAATATCCGGGAAACCGGACACGGTGTTCTATGCCGGTCATCCCCAGGAGTTCGCGTCGCTGGCCGGGGCGCTGCGCGCCGGGGGGTTCACCGGGGCCGTCATGAGCGGCGACGGGCCGGCCGACGACCGGTTCGCCGCCGCGGCGGGCGCCGAGGGCGCCGAGGGCGCCTACCTGATCGGCCCGTGCGGCGGCCCCCCCGGTGACCCGCGGGCCGCCGGCTTCGTCGCGGACTACGGGCGGGTCACGGGCGGCGCGGAACCGGGCAGCTGCTCCGGGGAGGCGTACGACGCCACGACCGCGGTCGTCGAGGCGCTGCGCGCTCTCGGGCCGAGGGCCGGCCGGGAGGCGGTGACGCAGACGTTCGCCTCGGTCGACATCCAGGGCGTCACCAGGCGGGTCGCCTTCGCCCCGAGCGGTGACGCCGCCGATACCACCGTGTACGTCTACCAGGTCCGCGGCGGCCGGCGGCACCTGCTCGGAACCACCGCGGCGCTGACCGGGCCCTGAGCCGGCGGCACCATCCGGGCTTCGGGCCGGCGGCGCAGGCCGGGCTGGCCGGGTGCTCTGCCGGCCGGCCAGCCCGGCCAGCACCGCCGGCCGGCCGCTCCGCTCG
>NZ_CEVIVC010000111.1:8876-15851 GCF_982290645.1 Protofrankia sp. CiP1_Cm_nod4 | reverse complement strand
CCGCCGGCACCACAGGCCTGACGGACGCCGCCGCCTCCCGCGTCGGCTACCCGAATCCGCATGGTGCGGGTTGGCGGACAGCCAGCGAACAGTTGTAAGCGGCAGATAAATAAGTGAAACCCGGGACGGCCTTTGGCGCCGTCCGCGCCTTCCCCGTGCGCGGACGTTATCTACTCGTCCATCCCGGGTCCCACTGTCAGTGGACGCTAGGACCCAACCGCCGTCGGCGTCAATTCGCCGGGCGGAGCGCATCCGCCTGTTGTTTGTGCACTGTGTCTTCCCGCTGTGATCAGCGGTTCCGCGGCGTTGTGACGGTGTCCCGTTCCCGTCCGCCGGCCGGAGCGCGGCCTGCAGCCGGGCCTTCCTGTCGGCCTTGTGTCACGTGGTGGCCGGCACACGCGTGGTGGCCGGCACATACACCTGGGCGGGAACAGGCCGGCCGGGACGGCTGGACAGCCGCGTCCCGCCCGGCTCGACGGGCAGCGGCAGCAGCCCTGGCCCCTCCCGCGACCGTTCCGGGAAGTTGTCGCTATGTTTTGTTTCTGTTGTCACCGCCTCCGGTGTCGCCGCCGTCCTCGGTGTCACGGCCTCCGGCTGTTGTCACCGTCGCCGGTCGGTGCCGGGGCGCCGCCGGCCGGTACCCGGTCGCGGAGCATGCAGGTCAGGCGGGACGTGCACACCAGGCGCCCGGCATCGTCGGTGATCCGGATGTCGAAGGTGGCCAGGGACCGGCTGGCGTGTACCCGGGTCGCGACGCCGGTGACCGTCCCGGACGACGCGGCCCGGTGATGGGTGGCGCTGATCTCGATACCGACCGCCGCCCGGCTGGGACCGGCGTTCAGCATGGCGCCGACCGACCCGGCCGTCTCGGCCAGCACCACCGAGGCGCCGCCGTGCAGCAGCCCGTACGGCTGCCGGTTGCCCGCCACGGGCATGGTCGCGACCACGCGCTCGGTGCTCGCCTCGACGATCGTGATGCCCATCCGCTCGGCGAGCTCGCCGCGCCGGGTGTTGACCGCCGCCAGCACGGCCACCGGGTCGGAAGGGTCCACGACGATGACGTGGTCACCGGCGCCGCCGTCGGCCGGGCCGCGGCGAGCGGAGTCGTGATCGGAAGCCGTCGCTGTGTGTGATGGAACCGACGGGCCCGGCGCGCTCCCCGATGACGGGGCATTCCACGAAGTCTGCGAATCTGTCACGTCAAAAACCTACATATCTCCCCACCCGCGCACCGGCATGGCGTGGGGCCGGCATGGCGTGGGGCGGGCCGGCGAACCGCGATGGCGGCGTACCGGGCGCCGGGCCGCGGCGGGGGAGGGGCCGGGCCCGCGGGTCCGGCCGGCCAGGGCCGCCGCCCCGGGCGCCAGGCCGGTGATCTCTCCAGGGATGATCACGGACCGGGCCGGCGGCCGCCGCCCCGGGCGCCGGGCCGGTGACGGCGCGTTCCCTGCCGGAAGGACTGTCGGACCGTCTCCATAGAATTGCCGTCGTGCCCGCCACGACCACGACCTCCGGCAACCCCCCCGTCGGCAAGGCTGCTGCCGGCAAGGCTGCTGCCGGCCGGCCGTCGCGCGCGGCGTCCGCCCGGCCGGCCGGCGGCGCGGCGGCGGGGGCCACGGCGGGTGAACCGCGGCTGCTCCTCCTCGACGGCCACTCCCTGGCCTACCGGGCGTTCTTCGCGCTGCCGGTGGAGAACTTCTCCACCACGACGGGGCAGCCGACCAACGCCGTCTACGGCTTCACCTCGATGCTGATCAACGTGCTGCGGGACGAGCGCCCCACCCACGTCGCGGTGGCCTGGGACCTGCCGACCCCGACCTTCCGGCACACCCAGTACGCCGAGTACAAGGCGGGACGGGCCGAGACGCCCGCGGACTTCGTCGGTCAGGTCAGCCTCATCCACCAGGTGTGCGACTCCCTGGCCGTCCCCGGGGTCGCCGCCGCCGGCTACGAGGCCGACGACGTCATCGCCACGCTCGCCACCCAGGGCGCGGCCCTGGACATGCAGGTCCTCGTCGTCACCGGTGACCGGGACGCGCTGCAGCTCGTCGACGAGCGGGTGACGGTGCTGATGACCCGGCGCGGCATCAGTGACATGACCAGGTTCACCCCCGCCGAGGTGGAGGCGAAGTACGGCCTCACCCCGGCGCAGTACCCGGACTTCGCCGCGCTGCGCGGGGACCCGTCGGACAACCTGCCGTCGGTGCCCGGGGTGGGGGAGAAGACCGCCACCAAGTGGATCCAGCAGTTCGGGTCGCTGGCCGCCCTGGTGGACCGGGCCGACGAGGTCGGCGGGAAGGCGGGGGCCTCGCTGCGCGCGCACCTGGCCAACGTGATCCGTAACCGTTCCCTGACCGAGCTGGCCCGTGACGTGCCGCTGGCGGTCACACCCACCGACCTCCAGCTCCGGCCGTGGGACCGGGAGGCCGTCCACCAGCTCTTCGACACCCTGCAGTTCCGGGTGCTGCGGGAGCGGCTGTACGCGGCGCTGGGCACGGTCGAGCCCGAGGCCGACGCCGGCTTCGAGGTGACCGCGCGGGTGCTCGAGCCCGGGGAGGTGGCCGGCTGGCTGACCGCGCACACCGGCGGCGGGCAGCGCCTCGGCGTGTACGTCCGGGGCGGCTGGGGCCGGGGCACCGGCAGCGTGACCGGCCTCGCGCTCGCCACCGCCGCCGGCGCCGGCGCCTGGATCGACCCCACCGCGCTCACCGCGGACGACGACGCGGCGCTGGCCGCCTGGCTGGCCGACGAGCGCCGGCCCAAGGCCGCCCACGACGTCAAGGGGCCCATGCTCGCGCTCGCCGCCCACGGGTTCTCCCTCGCCGGTGTCACCAGCGACACCGCGCTCGCCGCCTACCTGGCCCTGCCCGGCCAGCGCACCTTCGACCTCGCCGACCTCGTCCTGCGCTACCTGCGGCGCGACCTGCGCCCGGAGACGTCCGGGACGGGGCAGCTGACCATCGACGGGTCGGACGAGACGGACGCCGCCGCCGCCGACGTCGTGCGGGCCCGCGCGACGCTGGAGCTCGCCGACGCCCTCGACGCCGACCTGGACCGCCGCGGCGCCACCGCGCTGCTGCGCGACGTCGAGCTCCCGCTGGTCACGGTGCTCGCCGGGATGGAGCGGGCGGGGATCGCGGCCGACACCGACCACCTGCTCGAGCTCCAGAAGCACTACGGCGCGCAGGTCACCGAGGTGGCCGCGCAGGCCCACGAGATCGTCGGCCGGCCGTTCAACCTCAGCTCGCCCAAGCAGCTGCAGGTGATCCTCTTCGACGAGCTGGGCCTGCCGAAGACCAAGAAGATCAAGACCGGCTACACCACCGACGCGGACGCGCTGGCCTGGCTGGCCACCCAGGCCGACCACCCGCTGCTGGCCGTGCTCCTGCGCCACCGTGACGTCGCCCGGCTGCGCACGGTGGTGGACTCGCTCATCCCGATGATCGACGACGCCGGCCGCGTCCACACGACGTTCAACCAGATGATCGCGGCGACCGGACGGCTGTCCTCGGCTGACCCCAACCTGCAGAACATCCCGGTGCGCACCGCCGAGGGCCGCCAGATCCGCCGGGCGTTCGTCGTCGGCTCGGGGTACGAGTCCCTGCTCACGGCCGACTACTCGCAGATCGAGATGCGTATCATGGCGCACCTCTCCGGTGACCAGGGGCTGATCGAGGCGTTCGCCTCGGGTGAGGACCTGCACACGTTCGTCGCCGCCCAGGCGTTCGGCATCCCGGTGGGCGAGGTCGACCCGGAGCTGCGCCGCCGGATCAAGGCCATGTCCTACGGGCTGGCCTACGGCCTGTCGGCGTTCGGGCTCGCCGGTCAGCTCGGCATCCACCCGGAGGAGGCCCGCGCGCAGATGGAGGCGTACTTCGCCCGGTTCGGCGGGGTGCGTGACTTCCTGCGCGGCGTGGTCGAACGGGCCCGCGCGGACGGCTACACCGAGACGATTCTCGGCCGCCGCCGCTACCTTCCCGATCTGACCAGTGACAACACGCAGCGACGGCAGATGGCCGAGCGGATGGCGCTCAACGCCCCCATCCAGGGCTCCGCGGCCGACATCATCAAGATCGCGATGCTCGGTGTCGACCGGCGGCTGCGGGAGCACGGGGCACGGTCACGGCTGCTGCTGCAGGTGCACGACGAGCTCGTCCTGGAGATCGCCCCGGGCGAGCGCGCCGACGTCGAGGCGCTGGTGCGCGCCGAGATGGGCGGGGCCTACCGGATGTCGGTCCCCCTCGAGGTCAGCGTCGGTTCCGGCCGGACATGGGACGACGCGGCGCACTGACATCTCCGGCGCCGTCCCGGCGCCATTCCCGTCACCGCCCGTCATTTCTGTCGCCCTCCGTCCTGTTGTCATCTTTTCTGTCGCCATCCGTTATTGTCCTTTTTACGCGGTTGCTGTCCGTTCTGTCGCCACGGACGTCTGCCACCGGATGCCCCGACGTGGGCGTGGACCGTCGGATTCGGGTTACTGTGGAGAAACGGCATCGTTCCCGTGTCGTGATATGAACGTCAACTAAATGTCCGGCCCGTTCCCATCCGTATCTCGCCGAGTGGGTTTTTCCCGGGTCCGGGCGGTCGCCCGGACAGGTGCAGGTGCGTCGCGGTGCGCGAGCGTCGCAGTGCGTGAGCCGCTCCCAGCTGTGGGCTGACAGGTTCCGCCGGCCCGGCGAGCCCCGTCGGCGAGCCTGGTGGAAAGACCGAGGCCCGGCAGCCATGTCGAGGCCCGGCGGAAAGGCATTGTGTCGTTGTCCGTGTAGTGCACCGATGGCCATGAAGTGGAGCCGTCTACGCCGTCGCGCCCGGCCGCCCCGGATCCGGGATATGTCCCGGACTCGGTCCATGCCCCGGATTCGGGTCATATTCCGGATTCGGCCGGTGCGGCCGTGGCGCCGCGCACCCGATGGCAGGAGGACCGATCGCCGTGAGCCTCTCGTTCTTCACGGACCGGCGGCTTTTCCTGATTGTTCTTTCCACGGTGGGCATCGTCGCGTTCACGGCGTTGGCCCTGCTGCCCGGCTCGCCGGGGCAGGACCGGCTCGCCACGTGGCTGGCGGCGGCGATCAGCGCGGCCAACCTGCTCGCGGCCATGCTGCTGGCCCGGATCGGCCCAAGAGCGCACCAGCTCCTGGTCTTCTCCTCACTGCTGGCCGTCACGATCGCGCTGGGCGGCAGCGACTCGGGCCGGGACAGCGACCTCTACCTGCTCTGGTACTTCTGGATCGCCGCCTACGCCGCGATGGTCGTCCGCCTGCGGGTCGCGCTCCTGCACGCGCTGGTCATCAGCGCCAGCGCGGTGCTGGGGGTTGCTCTCAAGGGCGACCTGTACCCCGGTGGGGCGGCGGTGGTGATGGCCATCGTCACGATCGTCGCCACCACCCTGGTGACGTTCTGGGTCGGCCGCTGGAACCATCTGCTGATCGTCCGTGACCTGCTGACGGGCCTGGCGAACCGGTCCGGCCTCGCCCACGCCGCCCAGCCGGCGATCGCCGCGGCGGTCGCCGACGGCCGGCACGCCGTCCTGGTGCTCCTCGACATCAACCGGTTCCGTGAGGTCAACGACGCCCTCGGCCATCCCGCCGGCGACCGGTTGCTCCAGGTCGTCGCGATGCAGCTGCGTAACGTGGCGACGGATCCCGCCCTGGTCGGACGTCTCGGCGGCGACGAGTTCGCCGTCGTCCTGTGCGGGCTCGAGCTGCCCGACGAGCCCGCCGCCGCCCACGAGCACCTGCGCGCGATCGGCCGTACCGTGATCAGGCAGCTGCGCGGCCCGTTCCGCATCGACGGGGTCGACGTGGAGGTGGAGGCCAGCGCGGGCGTGGCGGCCGCGCCGACGCACGGCACGACCCTCGGCACGCTGCTGCCGGCCGCGGACGCGGCCCTGCACGCGGCCGCCCGTGAGAGCGAGCGGGTCGGCGTCTGGGACGCGGGCATGGGCGGGGTACGCCCGTGGGAGCTCGCCCTGCACGCGCAGCTGCGCGCCGCGATCGCCGGTGACGAGCTGGTGCTGCACTACCAGCCGCTGCTGTCCTGCCAGACCGGCCGGATCGCCGGGGTGGAGGCGCTGTTGCGCTGGGCGCATCCGAGCCGGGGGCTGCTGGCGCCCGGCGCCTTCCTGCCGATGGCGGAACGGTCAACCCTGATCATCGACCTCACCGAGTGGGTGCTGGACGAGGCCCTGCGCCAGTGCGCGGACTGGGCCCGCGCCGGCGAGCACACCCCGGTGTCGGTGAACCTCTCGGCGCGCATGCTCGTCCGCGACGACCTGCCCGACCTGGTGTCGGAGACGCTGGGCCGGCACGGCCTGCCCGCCGACGTCCTGACCCTTGAGATCACCGAGAGCGCGCTGGTCACGCAGCCGGCGCGGGCCGCGGCCATGCTCCGGGAGCTGCGCACCCGCGGGGTCAAGCTGTCGCTGGACGACTTCGGCACCGGCTACAGCTCGATGGAGATCCTCAAGACCCTGCCGTTCGATGAAGTGAAGATCGACAAAGGGTTCGTCTCCGACGCCCACGGCAGCCTGCCCGACGTCGCGATCGTGCGCTCGGTCCTGGATCTCGGCCACCGGCTGGGGCTGCGCGTGGTCGGGGAGGGCGTCGAGGACGCCCGGGCCATGCGGATGCTGATGGAACTCGGCTGCGATCTGCTGCAGGGCGACGCGATCTCGTCCCCGCTGCCGCCCTCCGCGCACCTGCTGACGGTGCTACGCGCCGGCACCTACGAGGTGTCCCTGGCCCCCGTGGGCGGCACCGGGCCGCGGCCCGCCGGTGCCACGCACCCCGGCGGCGCGGAACCGCCATCTGACGGCGGGCCGCCATCTGACGGCGGGCCGGTAGCCGCCGCGCCGACAGCCGCCGCGGCCGCCGTGGCCGCCGCTGACGGGCCGGCACCCGAGGGCGGCCCGGGAACCGTCCGCGGGCCGGCATCCAGCGGCCCGCGGGCCGGCGGACGGCCAGAGCCAGAGCCAGA
>NZ_CEVIVC010000111.1:7088-8661 GCF_982290645.1 Protofrankia sp. CiP1_Cm_nod4 | reverse complement strand
GGGGCCAGGGCTGGGCGACACCGGACCGCTCGCCCTGACACCGGCGGACGAACCGGGCCGGCGCGGGGCCCCACCCGGCCACCAGCTCCTCGAGCCCGACCGGGACGGCGCGTTCGACGAGATCGCGACGCTGGCCGCCCGCCTGTGTGCCACGCCCGCGGCGTTCGTCGCCTTCCGGGGCGCCGACCGGCAGTGGCGCCGGGCATGCTACGGATCGACCGCCACCGAACTGCCCCAGGAGGCCCTCCTCGGCCTGGACGCACCGGCCGGGCCCGCCGCCGTGGTGGAGATCCCCGACATCGCCGGCGACCCCCGTTTCGCGCGGCTGGCCGCGCTCGGCCCGAGCAGCCCGTTCCGGTTCTACGCGGCGGCGCCGATCCGTACCCCGGACCACGCGGTGATCGGCCATGTCGCGGTGCTCGACCGTGTCGCGCGTGCCCTCACCCCCGGGCAGAAGGAGTCCCTGGCCGCGCTGGGACGGCAGAGCGCGCACCTGCTGGCGGCCCGGCGGGCCGTGTGCATGGCCGACCAGGTCACCGCCGCGCTGGGCGCGCTCGACCAGTTCTGGTACCCGGACCATCTCGACCCGGCGGTGTCGATGGTCGCCGAGGTCTCCCGGAACCTGCTCGACGCGGACGCGGTCAGCCTGCTGCTCGCGGACATGCCCGGCTCGACGGTGTTCCACGTGGCCGCGTCCGCCACGAGACCGGACGAGGACACCATGATCTCCTCCGGGGCCCGCTTCACGGAAAGTGACGAGACCGGTATCGGTACCGTGCTGCGCACCCGGGCACCGGTCTTCTTCCCGGACGTGTCGACGTCACGGCCGTTCCCGCACCGGGTCGTCCGCCGGCCCCGCATCGCCTCGGCGCTGCTGGTGCCGATCCCCGGTGAGGGCGGCCTGATCGGCCTGGTCGCGGCGTGCTGGGCGGCGACGCGCACCCGGGTCGACCAGGCGGGGCTGCGCGCGGTCACCCTGCTCGGCGGGCAGGCCGGCCACACCCTCGCGCGGCTGCGCACGGCCCAGGTCCGCGTCCGGGAGATCGGTGTCGACCCGGCCACCGGCCTGACCAGCCGGGACCGTTTCCTGACCGTCCTGCAGGGCCTGCCGGCGGGAACCGCCGTCTGCCTCTTCGGGCTGCCGGACCATCGGCAGCCGGACCAGCGGCCAGGGGATCAGCGGCAGGGTGAGGCCCCCGTCCGCGCCGACGAGTACGTCCTGCGGCACTTCGCCGCCGGGCTGCGGGCGGCCGCCGGCTCCGGGGTGGAGCTCGCCCGCTGGTCGCACAACCGGTTCGTGGCGGCCCTGCCCGCGGACAGCCAGCTCGAGCCGGACGCCCTGCTCGCCCGGCTGCGGACCGACGGGGACGTCGCCGCGACGGCACCGTTCGCGGTCGGGGTCGCGACCACCCGTCCCGATCAGCCGCCCAGCGCCGCGCTATGGGACGCCGAGGGGTCGCTGCGCGACGCCCTGCGCGCCACCACCGCGACGACGGGACGGACGGGCCCCGTGCCCCGCAACGGCACCGGCCACGACCACGCCGGCCGGGACGTCGCTGATCGGGACGTCGCC
>NZ_CEVIVC010000111.1:0-6394 GCF_982290645.1 Protofrankia sp. CiP1_Cm_nod4 | reverse complement strand
GGTCAGGGCCCGGCTCCCCGTGGGCGGCGCCGGGCGGTCTACGCCTTCCCGCGGCGGCGTTGCGCGGCCGCGACCACCACGTCGGCGGCCAGCAGCAGGATCGCGATCCAGGAGACCGTTGCGATCTTGTCGAATGCCTGGACCCACTCCCCGTTGACCGGCAGATGGTGGCGGAGCTGCACCTGGACGACGTATCCCACGCTGACCAGGAGCAGGCCGGCCGGGGCGGCCCGCAGCAGCAGCCGGCCACGCGGCAGCACCAGGGCGGCCAGCGTGCTCACCCCGGTGACGACGCTCGCGACCGGATTGACCAGCGCCAGCGCGGCCAGGGCCACCGCGGCGGCCAGCGCGAGCGCGACCGGGACGGGGACCCGCGCGGCGCGGGCGGCCAGCGGCTCGAACACCGGCAGGTCCGGCGGCCCGTCCGGGCCCTGGCCGGCCCGCCGGCGCCGGCGGGCCGTCACCACCAGCAGGACGGCGCTGGAGACCAGGGCGACGCCGGCGGCCGCCAGGGCGCGCCGCACCAGCGTCTGCGGCGTCCAGGTCAGCGCGATGTCGAAGCCGGCCGCGGTGGGGGTGATCCGCCAGCCGTTGGCGTAGCCGTCCACGAGCACGGGCCGGCCGTAGTCCGTGTCGCCGGAGGTCGCCCGCCAGCCCGCGGACAGGCTCTGGCCGAGCACCAGCCAGAACGGCTGCCCGGGCCGCGCGCCGGTGACCCGCAGCCCGAACGAGGTCGCCGTGGAGCCGGTGACCGCCACCGCCGGCGCCGCCGCCGTCGAACCCGTGGCCGTGGCCGTGGCGGCCGGGCCCGCCGGCGCGGGGCCGGCCGTTGCCGGTGCCGCCGGTGCGCCCACGGGCTGCGAGGTGAGGATCAGCCGGTCGAGGTCGTAGCCGGTCCGCGCGCCCTCGACGGTCCGCAGCACGTGCTCGCCGGGGCCCAGGGTGATCGGATCACCGCACAGTGACACCGCGAGCCCGGCGCGGCCGAGCGCGTCCGCGCTGGAGCCGGTGATCCGCACGGGAGCCGGACGCCCGTCGATCGTCATCAGGTCGTCGCGGCAGGTGCCGGGCAGCTCGGCCCGCGGCGGGGGCACCCGCAGGCCGGCGAGGCCGACCTCGGCGAGCCCGACCGGCATGGAGATCTGGGTCCCGCTGATCGGGTCGATGGTGGTGGCCACCCGCACCCTGTCGACGACGAGCCGGATACTGCTGCCCCGCACGGGCGGGAAGGACATCGTCACGGTCCGGCTCGCGCCGGGCTGCCCGAGGTCGCTGACCGGCGGGACGGTGAGGGTGTCCACCCGCCGGCCGTCCACGATCAGCCCCAGGGCGGTGGGCACGGAGTGGCTGCCGTCGGCGACCACGGACAGCGTCAGCTCGGACAGGTCCACCGGCCGGGGGGAGTCGACCTGGATCCAGGCGCCCTGCTGCATGCCGAAGCCGGGGCTCCACGCGGTGGCCGGGTCGCCGTCGAAGGCGCTGGCACTGCCGGCCGCCAGGTCGCCGGGCAGCCGGCCGGAGGACGCGGTGGTGACCCCGCCGGCCGGCCGGCCGGCCGAGGCGCCGAGCACGAGGTCGTCGGCGTAGGCGGAGGCCCGGGCGGTGCCGGTCAGGGTGAAGGCCCGCGCGGCCGGCAGGGTGAACACGCGGGCGACGGCCGGCTCGGTGTCGGACTTGAACGGCTCGGCCGGGTCCGCGCGGTCCCGGGTGACCTGCAACGTCAGACGGTGCCGCAGGGAGTCCGCGCCGGTCGCGGAGAGCAGGTCGGTGGGCATCCGCAGCAGTTCCTGGACGTGGGGCGCGCTCCCGTCCGGTGACACGATGTCGACCTCGGCGAACCCCACGCTGGACAGGCCGGCGTAGTTCGCGCGCTCCCCGATGTTGGTGGCGTCGATGGTGATGTCCAGCCGGGTGAAGCTGCGGGCGGGGAAGGACAGCACCTGGCCGGCGGGATCCCGGGAGCTGTCCGTGAGCGGCACCGTCACTGGCGAGCCGCCGTCGAAGCGCAGCGTCACCTGGGTGATCCACCGGTTGCGCGCGCCGGTGAGCGGCTGGACCAGCCGCACCCGGTCCGTGGTCACCGGGCCGGCCAGGCCGACGCGCAGGCGCTGCCCGGCCGGGTTGGCGAACGCGCCCACCCGCCAGGCGGTGTCCGGGTCGCCGTCGACCGCGCCGGCCGGGCGTTCCGGCGGGCTGTAGGAGAACGTGTTGCCGTAGTCGGTCGCCTCCACCGAGGCGATCCGCGTGGAGGCGGTCGGCGCGGGCTGGCCGGCAGGCCGCAGCACGGCGACGGTCTGGGACGCCTCGGTGGCGTCCGGGAAGACCGGCAGCCGGTTGTCGTTCGGGTCGGGGGTGAGCGGCGCGCCGCCGGGGGCCTCCACGTAGCCGTACCCGTCCCGGACCGAGCTCCAGCGTTCCGCCCGCCGCCGGTTACTGTCGGTGAGCAGCAGGTCGGCGCCGTCGTCCAGGGCCTGTCGCAGGCCGGCGGGGTCCGCGGCCAGCGAGCCGGTGTAGAGGATGGCCCGGTTCCCGGCCACCGCCTCGGCCAGCAGCCCGGCGGCCGCGGCGTCCACCAGCCCCTCGCCGTTCCCGCTGACCAGCAGCGGGGCAGCGGTCGTCGCCGTGCGCACGATCGGCCTGGCGTCCCGGACCCCGAAGGCGGCCAGCGCCGGCGGCGCGGGGGCGTCCGGGGGCGTGCCCAGGGCGATCTCGTCGTTGAAGGGGATCCGCGAGGTGTCGGTCACCGGCGGCCCGAAGCGGCGCGGCGCGTCCAGGCCCGCCGGCACCGGGCCGGTGAACAGCCGCCAGGTCGGCACCGGCCGCGGGGTGCGGAACCGTTCGTACTGGAAGTTGCTGCGCAGCAGCACGTCGCCGACGCCCATCAGCCGGGCGATGTCGGCCAGCGAACCGGTCTCGAACACCCCTTCCTGCAGCCGGCGGTCGAGCGCGCGCAGCAGGTCGGCGGACGCGGGGGCGCTGAGCGGGATCAGTTCGCGGGAGAGGAAGGGCCGTTCGATCAGTCCGGGCAGGACGGGGTCGAGGGTCGTGCCCCACCGGTAGTGGGAGAAGGGCGCCCCGGGCAGTTCCAGCACCCGGGTGGCCGTCCCGGCCGCGTCCAGGTCGGCGGCGGCCTGTAGCTCGTAGTCGGGAAGCTTCTCGGGCCGGTCCAGCCCCGCCTCGACGAACTGGCCGCGCCACAGCGGGCTCAGGTTCGCCACGATCAGCACGACCACGACCACCCACGTGACCCCCGGCACGGACGTCGGCAGCCCCGGCCACGCCCGCACCCGCGCGCCGCGCACCCGGGCGGCCTGCCGCCGCCCCCGGCCGGGCGTCTCCCGCGCGCGCCGCGCCAGCCCCTCGTCGACGCGCTGCGTCAGCGCGGCGAGCCCGCCGGCCAGCAGCACCGACAGGCCGAGGGCGACCAGCGGCACGGCACGCGGCATCGAGCGCAGGGCGAAACCGGCGGTGGACGCCTCGGCGAACGACCGGAAGGCCCCGCCCAGCGGCGAGGGGTGCTCGTACGGGTAGACCCCGACCGCGACCGCGGTGCCGACGAGCACGAGCAGGACGAAGTACGCCCGGTATCCCCACCGGCACAGCGCCGCGCCCGCCAGGGCCAGCAGCGGCACCGTGAAGCTGATGATGATCACCCAGATGGTCTGGGTGTAGTCCCGGGACGGGGCGATCCAGGTGCCCAGCGCGTCCCCGCCGTAGAAGTACCAGTTGCCCAGGCCGCGCAGCACCTCGGAGGCCTGCGAGGCGCTCGCGACCGTCCTGAGCGTCTCACTGTAGGCGAGGATGTCGACGCCGTAGCCGGCCTGGGTGACCAGGCCCGCGATCCACCAGGCCGAGCAGCCCACGACCGCCACCACAGCCCGGGCGCACATGCTCAGCGCCGGGCCGAGACGGGCCTCCCGGGTGACCCACACCGCGAACGGCAGCCACAGGACCGGCGCCAGCAGCACGAAGATCAGGCTGGACGCGTTGCTGCTGCCGACCAGCGCGACGGTGACGCCGAACGCCGCCGGCCAGCGCCAGCCGTCCGGCCGCCACCCCGCCAGGCCGCCCCGCGCCTCGCGCAGGCCGCGGACCGTGATCCCCAGCAGCCAGCCCAGGCCCGTGTACGGCAGCAGGATCGCCGACATCCGCGCCTCGTACTCGAGGACGTAGGGGGTGAGCATGTAGCCCACGGCGGCGACGAAGGCGTACCGGTGCGGCCAGCGGAACGAGCGCATGCAGAACAGCACGCCCGCGCCGGCCAGGAACAGCACCGAGCCGGTCCACAGCCGCTGGGCGGCCCAGGTGGGCAGGCCCAGCAGGTCCAGCAGCCAGAAGAAGGTGCCCTGCGGGAGCAGGAAGCCGATGTTCTGATGGGTGACCACACCCATCCCGACACCGGGATCCCACATGATCCCCGCTCGTCCGATCAGCTTCTGGGGCTCCAGGTAGAGGTAGGCCTTGGTGTCGACGCCGACCCGGCCGGGCGCGGTGAGCAGCAGCGGGAGGTAGCTGATCGCGGCCAGCAGCGCCGTGGGCCACGATGGCAGCAGCCGCCGCGGGCCGCGTCCCGGTGGGCCGGCGGGGGCGGCCGGCCGGCCGGTGATCCGGCGGCCGAGACCGCGCCGTGGGCGTGCTGAAGGTGCGGTCAGGGTCACCGTCCAACCCAATCATCCTGGTCCGGTCCGCGGCTGGCGGGTGCCGCCGGGAGGGGCGGCCGCTCGCCGGGCCGGTTCACCGTGACGGCTCACCTGGCCGGCGCGGTGCGTGCGGGCCGCGTCCGGTGCATCTTAGGGATCTCTCCGACGGTGGCGCGGCGCGGGTGGCGGGATGGAATGCCACATGTCGCGTCGGTCACGGTGCAGCCCGCCCCGGGGATGGCCCGGCGGTCTCGGCGCCGCCGCCCGGCGGCCCGGTGCCGGCCCGGGCGGCGCGCCGCGCCGGGCGGCGGCCCGTACCAGCGGCCCGGCCGCGGCCAGCAACGCCACGTGTATGGCGAGCTCTATACGGGCGGTGATGATCGCGTCGCCATGCGCCCACCACAGCGCCGGGACGGTGAGCGCGGTGGCGGCGGCCAGCACGGCGAGGACGCGACGTTCCCCCACGGCGAGCAGGTAGTAGGTGCACAGGACGGTCGCCCCCAGGCAGGCCATCGCGCCGGCCAGCGGCGCGAACGCGGGCGCGCGGACGGCCAGGGGCGCGCCGAACGCGAGGGTGAGGCCCGCTCTCGGTGCGGCCAGCGCGACGGCGAGGAGCGCCGCGGCCGGTACCGCGAGCATCGCCAGCGTCCCGCCGAGCTGGTGCAGGGCGTGCTCGCCGCGGTGCCGGCGGCTGGCGGTCTCGGGGAGCAGGAAGCCGCCCAGGGCGACCGCGGCGAAGACCAGCGCCTTGCAGGCGACGGACACCGCCGCGTACGGGCCGGCGTCGGTGGAACCGCGCGCCCCGAGCACCAGCAGGTCGATGTTCTGCAACAGCCCGAGGAACACCAGCGCGGTCAGCGCGGCGCCGATCTCGACGGTCGGGCGGTCCGTCGGCCCGGCGAGGCTCGCCGGCCCGGCGGGGGCTGTTGGCCCGGCGGGGGCTGTTGGCCCGGCCGGGCGCGCCTGCGCGTCGGGGGCCGGCCGCATGGCAGGGACGGCGCGCGCGGCACCGGGCTCGCCGGGGTGCACCCGCGGCCGGCTACTGGCGGCCGGGCCGCTTCGGAGGGCCTCACCTTCGAGCAGGCCGCCTCCGGACGGGCCGCCTCCGGACGGGCCGCTTCGGGACAGGCCGGTGCGGGACAGGCCACCGCGCCGCCGTCCAACGCGGGGCCGCAGGGCCCGGCGCGAGTGGACGAGCCCCACGAGCACACCGAGCAGGGTCGCCAGACAGGCGCCGGCCGGCCCGAGGCCGGCGAGCACCAGCCCGACCGCCAACACGCCACGGGTCAGCCCCTCAAGCGCGAGGTTGACCGCCAGCGCCCGGTGCCTCAGGGCGGACTGGAGCAGCCCACGGTCGACGCAGAGCAGGCACCACGCCGCGCCCGCGGTGAGCGTCTCCGCCACGCCGCCGGGGCCCGGCAGGGACAGCGCGGCGGCGATCGTGCCGCGCAGGGCGAGGCCTCCGGCAGCCACGGCCAGCGTCAGCACGGCCCCGGCGCGGCGCACCCGGGCGACCCAGGCGTCGGCCAGGGCGCCACGGCCGTCCCGCTGCCAGCTCGTGATCGTGCGGACGACCCCGACGAGCAGCGCGCTGCCCGGCATGGACAGCACGAAGAACAGCGCCAGGAGCTGAGCCAGCGCACCGTAGGCCACCGGCGGGAGCTCGCGCGCGAGGACGAGCGTGACGAGCAGGTTCGCCGTGTTGACGATGACGCCGGCCGCGGCGATCGGGGAGGCCGCCCGCACCGCGGTGG
>NZ_CEVIVC010000110.1:4311-16599 GCF_982290645.1 Protofrankia sp. CiP1_Cm_nod4 | reverse complement strand
GGCCGGGCGGGCCGGGCGAGAGCGTCCCGGGCCGGGCCACACCATCGACGCCCCGGTCCGTGCCGGCGCCGGCCAGAAAAGCCGGTCGGGGACAGCCCGACAAATCACGGCCGCGCCGCCGCCGGCCGACGTGGCGGTGAATTCCCCGTCAATTCCGCGAAAGAACCCGGTGAATCGCGCCGGCCGCCGCCGGCACCTGCCCCGCCACCCGCCCGGGCCCGCGTCCGGCCGATCGCGCCGCGCGATTCCTGGTAACCTGCTCACCGGCGTCAACCATAAAAAGGCGACCACGGCGACGGGAACGGGAACGGGAACGGGGAGATTTCAGGATGCCAACCGCCGACACCGCCGGTGACGTACCCGTCGATATCGACATCCCCCGCCCGCCGGGGGAGTTCCCGGCCGGCGAGCATCCCGGCGAGGCGGTCGAGGTCCCCTGGTCGGCGGTGCCGGACTACCGCTGTTTCGGCTGCTCGCCACACAACGAGCAGGGCCTGCAGCTACGGATCCGGACTCATCCGGAGGGGGTACAGGCCCGCTTCCGCTTCGGGCGGGCCCACGAGTCGTACCCGGGGGTTGTGCACGGCGGCCTGACCGGGGTGGTCTGCGACGAGGTCATGGGCAACCTGATCGTGCTGCGGACCGGTCTGACGGCGTTCACCACCACCATGAAGGTGCGCTACCTCCTGCCGCTGCTCGTCGGGACGGCCTACGACTGCGTGGCCCGGATCCGCACCGAGGACGAGGACAGGCCCGGCCGCCGGCTCGTCCACGCCGGTGCCGAGATCCTCAGCCTGGACGGCGACGCGATGGCCACGGCCACGGCCAGCTACCAGCTGGTCAGCCTCCAGGCGGCGCGCCGGCACCTCGCCCTCGGCGACGCGGACGCCGAACGGCTGCGCGCCGTCATGTCCGAGCGGCAGAACGGGTAGCCTCACAACCGCCCCGGTGGGCGGCTCCCCTCGGGGGCGGCCGGCGAACCCGGCGCGGATGCGGGCGTCCGGCAGTACACTTGCGAAGTTCTTCAATTTCAACAACGGATGCCGGTCAACAACAGGTTCTGGTGCGGTGGACGGGCTTGAAGGGAGTCCGGTGGGGGTACAGGTTCCGCTCTACCAGGCGAAAGCGGAGTTCTTCCGCATGCTGGGGCATCCGGTACGGATTCGGGTGCTCGAGCTGCTGGCGGAGGGGCCGGCTCCGGTGCGCCAGCTGCTGGCGGCCATCGAGGTGGAGCCGTCGAACCTCTCCCAGCAACTGGCGGTGCTACGCAGGTCCGGGATCGTGACGGCGACCCGGGACGGCTCGACGGTGGTGTACGCGCTGGCCGGCGGCGACGTGGCCGAGCTGATGCGGGCCGCGCGGCGGATCCTCACCGAGATGCTGACCGGGCGTGAGGAACTGCTGGCGGAGCTACGCGAGGCCGAGACGAGCTCCGCCCTACCACGGTGATCACTCCTAGCCCGCTCGGGGCCAACCCGGCGTACAGCATCCAGATCCGGGTACCGTCCCGGGCGCTGGCCGCGGTCCAGACGATCATCGCCGACGCGCCGGGAGCCGTCACCTGCCAGGCGGACGAGGCGGGCGCCGGCGAGGTACACCACATCACCCTGGACGCCGACAGCGCGGACACCCTGACCTGGCTGGGCGGCGTCCTGCGCCACCGGCTGGGCGCCGACCTCCTGCACACCGAGGACCTGGTCTTCCTCGCCGCGTCCACCGGCAAGCTCGCCCAGCGGGTCTGTGCGGTCACCACCACCGGCCACGACGTCGCGCTGCTGGACGCCGACGCGGACCGCCGCGTGATCACCCATCTGGCCGAGCACCCCCTGCACACCGACCGCTACACCGGTCGGTCGCGCCGGGTCGCCCTGGTGACCGACGCCAGTGCCGTGCTCGACTTCGAGCCGCTGCGGGCCGAGACCGCCCTGCCCGCGGTGGAGTCCCAGGCGGTCCACCTGCACCGGGCCACCGGCCTCGACGTCTTCCCGCTGCCCATCGCCGCCCACGGCCCGGACGACCTCGCCGCGGCCGTGCGCATGCTCGCCCCCGGTTTCGCCGCCACCATCCTGGTCCACACCCACATCCAGCATGTGCACGCCGCCCGCGCCGCGCTCGACACCGTCCCCCATCTGCTGTTGGACAGCGTCAACGACGGCCTCGCCGTCGCCGCCACCGCCGCGGCCGTCAATGCGTTGCGGCTGCGTTCCATCGACCCGCGCCGGGCCCGGGTCGTCCTGGTGGATCCGGGCCGCGGCGGGGATCTGTCCGGCCTGCTGATCGCCGCCGGTATCGGTGACCTCACCTTCTACGACCCGGTGCCCTACGGCACCGCCCCGCTGCACCAGCTCGCCGACGGCATCGATCTGATCATCGACCTGATCGGGCTGATGGCCCCGCCGCCGGGCGTCCCGCTGCTGCGGACCCGCCCCGAGACCCCGCCACCGCTCGCCGCCGCCACGACCGCTCCCCGCCCGCTGCACGCCCTTCCCGGCCTGCTCACCGCAGCGATCACCACCCAGCGCCGAATCACCCCGGCGGCCCGCCTGGCCGCGGTGGAGGCACTGGCCGCGCACGCCCGGGCCGGGGAGCTGCTGCCGCCGCTGGACCATCCGGACCTCACGCCGGCCGTGGCCGCAGCCGCCGCCCGCGCCCTGACCGGGGCTGGGTAGCCGTAGCCGGCAATCGATCGCTGACTACTCGGCGGCGGCCGCGCCCTCGAAGTAGGTGATGTCCATGGCGGGAGGCTCGTCGGCGGGCGCGGGCTCGTACGTCGCCCCGGCCGCTGGGCGCAGGACGGTGGCCGCGATGAGGACGGCGACGGCCACGAAAACGGCACCGACGCCGAACGCGAGGTGGTAGCCGCCGGTCAGCGCCGCGGCGGTGCTCTCCCCGGCCCCGGCCAGGTGTCCGGTGCGCGACGCCGACAGCGTGGCCAGGATCGCCAGGCCGAGCGCGCCGCCGGCCTGCAACGTCGTGTTGACCAGGCCGGAGACGAGCCCGGAGTCGGCGGGCGTGGCGGCGGACATGGCCAGTGTCGTCAGCGCCGGGAAGGACAGTCCCGCGCCGACGCCGAGCAGCAGCATCGCCGGCAGGACGTCCGTGGCATAGCTGCCGCCCACAGGTGCGCGGGTGACCAGCGCGAGCCCGGCCATGCTGAGGACCAGGCCCGGCACCAGCACGGCACGCTCGCCGAAACGGGCGTTCAGCTGTGTGGAGAAACCGAGGGAGAGCAGCCCGATCCCCAGCGAGACCGGCAGGAACGCCAGGCCTGTCCGTACCGGGTCGTAGCCGAGCACCCGCTGCAGGTACAGCGCGCCGAGAAAGAACATCCCGAACATGCCGGCCACCATCAGGATCTGGATGAGGTTGGCCCCGACGACGTTGCGCGACCGGAAGATACGCAACGGCAGGAGCGGGTTGCTCGCGCTCGCCTGGCGCACGACGAACCCGGCGAGCAGGGCGGCCGCGACGGCGCCGGAACCGAGCGTGCGCGTGGAGGCCCAGCCGTGATCGGCCGCCGCGACAATTGTGTACACACCGAGCATCAGCGCCGCGGTGACGAGAAACGCGCCCGCGATGTCGGCTCCCGCGCGCAGCCCGATCCCGCGCTCGGCCTGGAGCAGGCGTGCGGCCAGCACGGCGGTCACGATCCCGAGGGGGATGTTGACGAAGAAGATCCAGTGCCAGCTGAGGGCCTGGGTGAGGGCACCGCCGGCGAGCAGGCCGATCGAGGCGCCGGCGGACGCGACGAAGCTGTAGACGCCGATCGCCCTGGCCTGCTCCCGTGGCTGCGGGAACATCGTAACGATCATGCCCAGGATCACGGCGGAGGCCATGGCCCCGCCGACGCCCTGGACGAACCGTGCGATGATCAGCATCTCCTGGCTGCCAGCCACGCCGCACAGCAGGGACGCCGCGGTGAACACGCTCAGCCCGGCCATGAAGACGCGCTTACGGCCGATCAGGTCGCCGAGCCGGCCGGCGAGGAGCAACAGGCCGGCAAAGGCGATCAGATAAGCGTTGACGACCCAGGCCAGGCCCGACTGGGAGAAGCCGAGGTCGTTCTGGATGGCGGGCAACGCCACGTTCACGATCGCCCCATCCAGAATGATCATCAGCATCCCGACGCAGAGGACGACGAGCGCCGGCCAGCGGGAGTCGCCGGTTCGGGTGGCCGATGCGACACGCCCGGTCATGCGGTCGCCTGCGACAGGCCCGGTCATGTGGTCGCCTCCTGGCGGCTCGGGGACTTGGGATGGCTCGGGAGCCGAACCGGTTGCGGCGCGGAAGAAGCATGATCGCGCCGCCGGGGCCGGCTGGGCTCACGAGCGCCAGATGCGACCGTACCAGATAGTTTTGTTCGGGAAGATTTCTTTCAGAACTAATGGAGCCGGGGCTCGCGCCGCCGTACCGGCCGCTCACACTGCACCGGCGTGGACAGCCGGCCCTGGACGAGCCGCACCAGCCCGTCGACGAAGGCGTCGCGCTCAGGGGCCGGGAGCGCCGCGAGCACGTCGTCGCAGATGCGCGTCACGATCTCGTGGGCCCGGGCGGCCGTTCGCCTGCCTTCCTCGGTGACCCAGACGATCCGGGCCCGGCGGTCCGTGCTCGACGGCCGTCGCTGCACGAGCCCCGCCTTCTCGAGCTCGTCGAGCGTCACCACCATCGTGGTCTTGTCGAGGGCGCACAGCTCGGCAACCTGGCCCTGGGTCAGGTCGCACGACATCGCACTGGACAGGACGTAATGGCCACGCGGTGAGATGCCGAGCTCGGTGAGGCCGGCCGCCAGCTCCGTGGTCAGCGCGTGGCTTGCCTGCGACAGGAGGAAGGCGAGGTCCGCGACAGACGCCGCCCGCGCGCTGGTGGCCATGGAGCAAGCGTAGCAATATACATCCAGAACAAGATCTTTTTTTGTTGGGACGGCCGGCCGTACCGGCATCGCGGCACCCTCACGCCGAGGCCCGCGGCCCCCTCGCGTCGATCGGCGCCCGCCCTCGGCCCACGCGGCACAGCTGTGATGTCTGTGATGTCTGTGACGTCCTGTCATCGGGCAGGTACCGGCAAGGAGTCCCAGACCTGGGTGAGCCGTCTGAGGGTGGTGGCACCCGTTGCCGGCAGGAGGTCGGTGACGCCGTCCGCCCGCAGCCCGTTGGCGGGGACGAACGGGGCGCCCTCGGCCCCCAGGCCCGAGCGGAACGCCTGGCTGACCAGCCACGTCTGTGAGTCCGGCTCACGCAGGAAACGCAACAGGCCCGCGGCGGCCGCGCGCCGCCCCGCCGCGGTGCCCGCCGGATGCAGCAGCAGGTACGGATGGTCGGACACGGGTGTCCCGTCCGCGGGGTAGACGGCGGTCAGCGGGACCGCCGGCTGGCCCTGGTTGTACCGCCAGACCTCCTGTTCGTTCATGACGAACACCGCCCCGGAGCCCGCCTGCGCCTGGCCGGCCCGGGAGCGCAGCTTCCGCAGCAGGCCCACCACCGACGGCTGGTCCACCGCGGTGGCGGGCAGATAGTCCTCCTGGCCGAGGCCGCGGGCGGCGCCCGTCCAGGCGATGAGCGCCTGGAGCGCGGGGGTGGAGCGGGCCGGGTCGGCCATCTCCAGGCGCACCGGCCCCCACCCGGGATGTCCGAGGGCGGCCCAGCCCTGCTCCGCGCTCAGCGCGCGCAGGATGTCGGCCCAGGTGGGTGGGCGTTCCGCCCAGTGCAGGGCGTTGGCCATGGGGGCGGGCAACGCGAGGACCAGCGGCGAATAGGCCAGCGGCGGCCCGGTACGCGCGGTGACGGCACCGGCCTCGCCGCCCGGCCGGGCGGCGCCGAGCAGGCGTGGCCACAGCGAGCTGTCGGGAATCCACACGTCCGGACGCGGCCCGTACCGTGCGCTGTCCCACCCGCCGTTGAGAGCCTCGACCACGGTCGCCGGCTCCCGCGCCTGGACCCGGATGGCCGTGCATCCCCGGCCCGGGCCGTCGGTGTAGCGGCTGGCCAGGGCGGAGACGGCGTCGACGATGTCGGGGGCGGCGACCACGAGAAGCTGCTCCGCCGGGCACGCCGTGCCCATACCGGCCGGCCCCGGCCGCAGGCCGCCCACCAGCAGTGCGCTCAGGGCCGCCAGCGCGGTGACCAGCGGGACGGCCAATATCCGATACGAAAGACGATCGGCCCACTGATGGGCGTGCTGATGAGCGTGACGGGCCCGGCCGGGATGGATCCCATGGGTGATCCCAGGCGTACGGATCTCACGGGTACGGATCCCACGGGTACGGTGAGCGGGCCGGACACGGTGGGATGATGGGCGCCGCATGCCGCGAACAATAACGAAAACGCCGGCCGCCCCCGCGCCGGCCGGCGGCGTCCCAACCGCCCTTCAGCCATGTTCACCTTCAATTAGCCGGCCGTCCACACGGAGCACGATGCCACGTTTCCGGGCCACTGCGACCATCCGCATTCGCGTATTCCAGATGCGAGAGAATGCGGATCGGGGGATGGAGGTGGCCACGGCGCGACGCGTTCCGCCACGGCGAGCGGCGGCCGCCCGGCTGCTCGTCCCGCTCGTCACCGTGTTCTGCCTGGCCCTGACGGCCTGCCTGGCTCTGACGGCCTGTACGGCGGACGGGCCGGACCGGGCCACCGGGGCCAGCCCGGATCCGCAGTGCGCCGCGGGGAAGCTGGTCGGCGCGGGCGCCACCTTCCAGCAGAACCTGCAGGCCCGGTGGATCAGCGACTTCACCACCCGCTGCCACGACGCCCAGGTGACGTACGATCCCGTCGGATCGGGTGTGGGTATTCAACGCTTCATAGCCGGCAACGTGGCTTTCGCCGGTTCCGACGCCGTTCTGACAGAACGGGAACAACAGGACGCCAACAAACGCTGTACCCAGTCGATCACGACCACGACGCACAAACCATCCGCAACAGCCGGACCAGCCCTGGCCGCCGAACCGTCCGGTCCGGCCCCGGCAGGCCGGGCACTGCACATCCCCGTCGCCGGCGGCGCTCTCGTGTTCGTCTACAACCTGCCGGGTGCGTACTCCCTGCGGCTGTCGCCGGCGACGGTCGCAGGAATCTTCCAGGGCGAGATAACCACCTGGAACGACCCGCGAATAGCGGCGGAGAATCCCGGCGGCGCACTGCCCGCCCTGCCAGTGCGTCCCGTCCACCGCCAGGACTCCTCCGGATCGACCGACATCTTCTCCCGGTATCTCAGCGCGACGGTGGGAGCGTCCTGGCGCCTCGGGACCGGCAAGGAGCTGTCCTGGCCGGACAGCTCCCTCGCCGCCAGGGGCTCGGAGGCGGTGACAGCCGGCGTCATGTACAGGCCGGGCGGCATCGCCTACGTGGAGCTGTCCTTCGCCGCCGAGCAGGGGCTGCCGACGGCGGCGCTGCGGACCACGTCCGGCACGTACGTCTCGGCCAACGGCACCAGCGTCGCCGCGGCGCTGAGCCAGGCCGCCGCGGCACCGGGACAGTCCGCCGCGGCACCGGGACAGTCCGGCCGCGAGGACCTGCGGCTCCCGATCGACTACACGCCGGACGACCCGCTCGCCTACCCGGCGTCCGCGGTCACGTACACGATCGTCTGCGCGCGGGGGAACGACAACGTCGAGCTCCTGCGCTACTACCTCGCCTACGCCCTTGCCCAGGGGCAGCTGAGCACCCGGACGATCGGCTACGCCCCCCTGCCCGGCCCGGTCGTCTCCGTGGCCCGCCGGCTCACGGCCTCCCTCGGCTGACCGGGACAGCCGGAGCTGCCGGGACAGCCGGGGCTGCCGTCACGGCGCTCACCCCGGGCGGGGCCTCACCGGCATCCCCCGGGGATTTTCGCCCACCGGCCGGGGTCGGCGCCGCCGAGCCAGCGGTCGATGTCGGCGCGCCACCAGACCCGGGTGCCACCCCAGGTCGCGGTACGGTTCACCACCGCGGCCGGGGCGGGCGCGCGCGGATCGGTCCGGAGCCGGTGGTCGACGGCCTGACGGGTCACGCCCAGCGCGGCTGCGATATCGGACGAGCCCACGAGCTGCGGTGAATCGCACACGGAAACGGACGATAACCCCCGGACGGCCCCGGCGACAGAGCCCGGAAGGTGAACCAAGGACCACAGCCGGCCCACGGGAGCGTCAGACCGGGGCGTCCCAGAGGCCGCCCCAGCTCGGCAGGCCCGTGTCGAACGAGCGCAGCGGCTGCTCGGCCCAGATGGTCTTGCCTCTGGACGTGTACCTGGCGCCCCACCGCTGGGTGAACTGCGCCACCAGGAACAGCCCCCGGCCGCCCTCGTCAGTGGTGCGGGAGTGCCGCAGGCGCGGCGAGGTGCTGCTGCCGTCGGAGACCTCACAGATCAGCGTGCGGTCGCGGATGAGGCGCAGCCGGATCGGTTCGGTGGCGTACCGGATCGCGTTCGTGACCAGCTCGCTGACGACGAGCTCGATGGTGAGCACCTCCTCGCCGCACCCCCACGCGACCAGCTGCCGGGCCGCGTGGGCGCGGGCGAGCGCCACCACGGCCGGGTCCGCGGGAAGGTCCCAGGAGGCGACCCGTTCCGCCCGCAGGGCGTGGGTGCGCGCGAGCAGGAAGGCGACGTCGTCCTCGGGCCGGTCGGGCAGCAGCTCCTTGATCACCCTGTCCCGGATCTCCTCCAGCGGGCGGTCCGCCCCGTCCAGCGCCGCGCGCAGCTGCTCCAGCCCGGCGTCGACGTCGCTGCCCCGGCCCTCGACCAGCCCGTCGGTGTACAGGGCCAGCAGGCTGCCCTCCCCCAGCTCCAGCTCGGTGGACTCGAACGGCAGGCCACCGAGGCCCAGCGGCGGGCCCACCGGCAGGTCGAGGAAGTCCACCGTCCCGCCGGGGCTGACGAGGGCGGGCGGGGGGTGGCCGGCCCGCGCCAGCGTGCAGCGCCGGCTGACCGGGTCGTACACCGCGAAGATGCAGGTGGCCCCCAGCACTGCGGTGCTGGCGCTGCCCGCGGCGTTCTCCTCCTCGTCGGCGAGCCGGATGACCAGGTCGTCCAGGTGTGCCAGCAGCTCGTCGGGGGGAAGATCGAGACCGGCCAGGGTGTGCACGGCGGTGCGCAGCCGCCCCATGGTCGCCGCCGCGTGCAGCCCATGGCCCACGACGTCCCCGACGACCAGGCCCACCCGGGCGCTCGACAGCGGGATCACGTCGAACCAGTCCCCGCCCACGCCCGCGCTCTCGTCCGCGGGCCGGTAGTGCGACGCCACCTCCACGGCGGTCTGGCCGGGCAGGCTGCGCGGCAGCAGGCTGCGCTGCAGGGTCAGGGCCGCGGCGTGCTCCCGGGTGTACCGGCGGGCGTTGTCGACCCACACCGCGGCCCGGGAGGCGAACTCCTGCGCGATCAGCAGGTCGTCCTCGTCGAACGGATCCGTGCGCACCCGCCGGACGAACGTGGCCACCCCCATGATGACGCCACGGGTCCGGATCGGAACCACCATCAGCGACCGGATGCCGAACCGGCGGATCTTCGCCCACCGGGGCCGGTCCTGCGCGATCCACGGATTCGTCGCGACGTCCAGCACCGGTTCCAGCACGGGCCGGCCGTCGGTCAGGCAGCGGGCGGCGGGAAACGACGGCTGGACGACGTCCCCGGTCCGCGCGACCGACTCCGGGCACCCGGGGAGCACCGAGCGCTGCCCCGCCCGCCGGATCCGGGATGTGCCGGTGACGGGCTGCGCCGGTTCCTCACCCCGCAGGACCGACTCCAGCAGGTCGACGACGACGAAGTCGGCCAGGCGCGGCACCGCCACGTCCGCCAGGTCCTGGGTGATGCGCATGACGTCGAGGCTGCTGCCGATCCGCGCGCTGGCGTCGTTGAGCAGGGCCAGCCGCTGCTGCGCCCGCCAGCGGTCGGTGACGTCGACGACGATGTAGCACACCCCCAGGACCCGCCCGGCCGAGTCGTCCAGCCGGAAGAAGGAGGTGGAGTAGGCGTGCTCCCGGTGGGGGTCGGCGACCGTCCGGCCGCGGTACTCGAAATTCATGATCGGCACTCCGGTCCGGAGCACCTCGCGCATCCGTTCCTCGATCCGCTCGGCGGGCAGGCCCGGCAGCAGCTCGCTCAGCCGCCGGCCGAGACGGGCGTTGCGCGGTACACCGCCGGAACGCGCCAGCGCGTCGTTCAGCCACCTGTACCGCAGCTCCTCGTCCAGCAGGGCCATGCCGATCGGCGACTGGGCGAGCATGCCGCCCAGCATCAGCTGGTCCACCATCCACCAGGGCATCTGCGCGTCGTCGGAGGCGAGCACGAGCCAGCTCGAGCCGTCGTCCGGGCCGAGCATCGGGCAGACCCGGGCGTAGAGGTCCATGCGGTGGCCGTCCGCGTGCACGACGGGCAGCCGTCCTCCCCAGCCGCTGTCGGCCTGGCACCGCCCGGCCCCGGCGCTTACCGCCGTGCCGTCCGCCGACCGGTGCAGCAGCGCGGTGGCCGCACGGCCGAGCACGTCCGCGGCGGCATGACCGAGCATCCGCTCGGCGGCCCGGCTCCACCAGACCACGGTGCCCCGCCGGTCGAGGACCGCGCTGGCCACCGGCAGCGGCCCGAACGGGTCGCCCCCGACAGCGGCATCCGTCGTCTCGGGTGCTCCGGATACGTCCATCGCCGGATGTCCTACCCAGGCCGCCCCGCCTTATCTGCTCCCGCTGTGCGGGATAGTAGGTCATGACACCGGGAATGCCGGGGGGACGGCGGACGGCCGGCCTTCCGGCCGATGCTCGTGCCCCCTTGCCCGCTCTCCGTACTCTGTTGGACGCTGCCTTCTGATGCCTCCGCTCGCCGAGCTGGCCGAACGCCTGCCCGATCTGATGGTTCGTGACCAGCGCCGCCTGCAACGCCGTGTCGACGGCGCGCGCAGGATACGCGACCCCCAGGCCCGCGCGGCGGTGGCCGCCGAGATCGCCGCCGACGTCGAGGCGGCGGCGCTGCGCGTGCAACGGCGGCTGGCGGCCGTGCCGCGGATCACCTATCCCCCGGACCTGCCGGTCAGCCAGCGCAGGGACGACATCCGCGCCGCGATCCGCGACCACCAGGTGGTGGTCCTCGCCGGCGAGACCGGCTCCGGCAAGACGACGCAGCTGCCGAAGATCTGCCTGGAGCTCGGCCGGGGGGTGCGCGGGCTGATCGGTCACACCCAGCCGCGGCGCCTGGCCGCCCGCGCCGTGGCCGAACGCGTCACCGAGGAGCTCGACGGCCCGGACGCCCGGCCGGGCGCGACCGTCGGCTACAAGGTGCGGTTCACCGACGAGGTCGGCGACAACAGCCTGATCAAGCTGATGACGGACGGCATCCTGCTGGCCGAGATCCAGACCGACCGGCTGCTGTCCCAGTACGACACGTTGATCATCGACGAGGCCCACGAACGCAGCCTCAACATCGACTTCATCCTGGGCTACCTGCGGCAGCTCCTGCCGCGCCGGCCCGACCTGAAGGTCGTCATCACCTCGGCGACGATCGACCCGCGGCGTTTCGCCCGCCACTTCGGGGACGCGCCGGTGATCGAGGTCACCGGCCGCACCTTCCCGGTGGAGGTCCGCTACCGGCCGCTGGTCGTGCCGGCCGGCTTCGACGCCGCCGGTGGCCCCGGCACCGGCCCCGACCCCGGCACCGACGGCGAGAGCGGTGACGGCCCGGCCACGATGATCGAGCGCGACCTGCCGGAAGCGATCACCGCCGCCGTGGACGAGCTGTGCGCGGCCGGGCCCGGCGACATCCTGGTCTTCCTCAGCGGAGAGCGGGAGATCCGGGACACCGCCGACGTCCTGGCGAAGAAGCAGCTGCCGAACACCGAGATCGTGCCGTTGTACGCACGGCTGTCCGCCGCCGAGCAGCACCGGGTGTTCCAGCCCCACACCGGACGCCGGATCGTGCTCGCCACCAACGTCGCGGAGACGTCGCTGACCGTCCCGGGCATCAGGTACGTCGTCGACCCCGGCCTGGCGCGGATCTCCCGCTACAGCAACCGGACGAAGGTGCAGCGGCTGCCGATCGAGGCGGTCTCGCAGGCGTCCGCGAACCAGCGCAAGGGGCGGTGCGGACGGGTCGCCGACGGGATCTGCATCCGGCTGTACTCCGAGGACGACTTCGGCGCGCGCCCGGCGTTCACCGACCCGGAGATCCTGCGTACCAACCTCGCCTCGGTCATCCTGCAGATGACCGCGCTGGGGCTGGGTGACATGGCGGACTTCCCCTTCATCGACCCGCCCGACTCGCGCAGCATCTCCGACGGCGTGCTCCTGCTACGGGAGCTCGGCGCCGTCGAGCCGGCCGGCACGCCGAAGCAGCCGGACA